>NZ_CP049916.1:3300000-3408300 GCF_011578285.1 Acinetobacter lanii
AAATGAGTATATTACGCACCCGTTGAGTATCAGAACCACTTAGTGATAATGACTTAAGCTCATCAAAAACCGCCCGTATTTCATTGACGCTATAATATGCTTCAAATGATTTAAAAATACGTTCATGTTTTGTGGTACTTACGTTGTTTTGATTAATCAATAATTCTTCATACAGTTTTTCACCATCGCGTAGCCCTGTAAACTGAATTTCGATATCGCCATTGCCCTGTTCATCAACAGCTTTAAACCCACTTAAGCGTATCATTTGCTTAGCTAAGTCTTTAATTTTTATTGCTTCCCCCATATCTAATAAAAACACATCTCCACCAATTCCCATTGCCCCAGCTTGAATCACCAACTGTGCAGCTTCTGGAATCGTCATAAAGTAACGCGTTACTTCTGGATGGGTTACTGTCACAGGACCACCTTGCGCGATTTGTTTTTTAAACAAAGGGACGACAGAACCTGACGAACCTAAAACATTGCCAAAACGCACAATACTGATTTGGGTTGTAGGATTCGTGGAAGCAAGCCCCTGACAATATAACTCTGCCATACGCTTAGATGCACCCATGACATTGGTCGGACGTACCGCTTTGTCTGTTGAAATCAAAACAAATGTTTCAACCCCTTGTGCAACCGCAGCATCAACACTACGCTGCGTGCCAATCGAAGTATTGTAAATCCCCTCAAATGGATTGGCTTCGACCAATGGCACATGTTTATAAGCTGCTGCGTGGTATACCGTTTGAACGCTGTATTGCTTCAAAATACGTTCTAATTTGACTTGATTGGTCACAGAGCCTAAAACTGGAATGATCTGAACACCTGATGTTTGTAATTCCCGATCAATGGAATATAACGCAAACTCAGACATTTCAAATAGTACCAACATTTTCGGTTGATGCTTCACGATTTGACGGCACAGTTCAGAGCCAATCGATCCCCCTGCCCCAGTCACCATCACTACTTTATATTTAATATTCTTTTCTAATAGCTCAGGTTTCGGTGGAACCGGATCACGACCTAGCAGGTCAATAATATCCACTTCTCGAATGTCTGACACTTGCACCTGACCATCGACCAATTGGGTAACGCCTGGTAACTCCATGATTTTCACATCTGAAGTATCAAAAGTATCAATAATTGCTTTTTTACGTGCCCGCCCAACAGAAGGCATGGCAAGCAAAACTTCTTCAATGCCAAATTTGCCCAACTTTTGCTGTGCTCTTTGCGGCCCATAAATTTTTAAGCCACTCAAAGATTGTCCTTGTAAAGAACGTTTATCATCAATAAAACACACAGGCAGATAATTGTCTGAACGCTTTAAGGCTGCTGCAATTTGTTGTCCTGCTAGTCCTGCGCCATAGATTGCAACACGGCGTCTTCCCTGCTTAAGTGCAAAGGTTTTTAAAGTCAAATAGCGAATCAGTGCTCGACTCCACCACATGTACGAAAACAGCATAAAGCCGTACATCAGTGGAATACTCATGGGAATAAAGGCAATATTCAGCTTTTTAATGGTGTATAACGCCACAATCTGAATAAAGGTACCGATGGAAATACGGAGTAAATAGTCTTCATTGAATGATCTCACAATGGCGCTATATACACCGAGTAAAATAAACGCCCCAATGCCAAATACAGCAACATAGATATACCATGTCTCAAGACCTTGCATGATCTGTACATTGGGACGAGCCAAACGAATCGCATAAGCCAACCACATCATGATCGGTAAAGCACAGATGTCCATCATCACCAAAACTATTTGTTTTTGACGACGTGGTAATGAGGCAAGCGATCGGATGAGTTTTTTCACTTAAGGCCTATTTCCCAATATAAAGCTGATGCGTTTATGCATTAATATGTTTTAAATTTTACAGATTAAATTTTTGCAATCACGCTTTGAATCGCATCCACTGTTTTTTGCAGACTTTGCTCAGACAAGGTTGGATGCACCAGAAACATCAGACTACTTTCACCTAAAGCTTTGGCATTGGCTAAACGTGTCTCTGGACGCCACGATGTCTCATCAAAGGCCTTTTCTAAATACACTTCTGAACATGAACCACTAAAACATGGCACCGCTTGCGCACTAATTTCTGCCATGATGCGATCACGTGACCAGCCTTCAGGCAAAGCACCAATATTCACTTGTACATAACATTTATAAGCCGCATGCACATAATCAGTAGATGGTTTAGAAACGGTAAAATAAGGACAATTTTCAAAGACCGCTTGGATACGTGCCATATTAGCATTGCGTTTTGCTGTCCATTCAGGCATTTGTTTCAGTTGCAAACGACCAATCACCGCTTGCATTTCCATCATGCGCCAATTAGTACCAAATGAGTCATGCAACCAACGGAAACCCGGTGGATGTTGTTTGTTATAAACGCTATCAAAGTTTTTGCCATGGTCTTTGTACGACCACATTTTTTTCCAAAGACTTTCATCATTGGTGGTGACCATACCACCTTCACCGCCGGTGGTCATAATCTTGTCTTGGCAGAATGACCATGCGCCAATATGACCGATTGAACCTGCGGATTTGCCTTTGTACATCGCACCATGTGCTTGAGCACAATCCTCAATCACGAAAATGCCTTTTTCCTCAGCCAATTGCATGATTGGATCCATATCACACATCCAACCTGCCAAATGCACACAAATAATCGCTTTGGTATTCGGTGTGATCACCTCTTCAATAGTACGACTTGAGATGTTTTGCGAATCGAGTTCAACATCAGCAAAAATTGGATTGGCACCAGCCGTGACAATCGAGCTTGCTGAAGCCAAGAACGTGCGTGAAGTAACAATCACATCATCACCCGCACCGATGCCGAGGGCTTTCAGCGCTAAATCCAGTGCCACCGTACCATTCGCCACCGCAACGGCGTGTCGGGTTCCTACAAACTGTGCAAATTCCTTTTCAAATTCACGGCATTCCTGACCTGTCCAATAATTCACTTTATTTGACAAAAGGACTTTTGATACCGCATCGGCTTCTGCTTGGGTAAAGCTTGGCCAAGGCTCAAATGCACTGTTTAACATGGGATATTCCTAAAACTTATTGTTGTGAAGTCGTGACAATCCGCGCAGGATTACCCACTACTGTTGCACCTGCAGTGACACTTTTGGTGACCACGGCGCCCATGCCGACAATCGCACCTTTGCCAATCACTAAAGGCTGATCGGGGGTGCCCTGCTTAATCATGGCACCTGCACCAATATAGGCATGGTCGTGAATATGAATATTGCCATTGCATTTTACGCCTGGCGCAAAAGTAACGAAATCCCCAATCACACAATCATGCTCCACATAGCTATATAAATTGGCGTGGAAGCATTTGCCGATTGTAATATTGGAGGTAATGGTGACAAATGGACTGAGTGCTGAACCTTCCGCGATTTGAACTTCATCCATCAAAATGACGTTATCGGCAGAGATCGACCAAAGCTGAATGCCATCCGCTTCTAAACGTTGGGCGATTTTTTCTCGTACACGACTATTGGCAATCGCAATTTGCACGTATTTTGTCGATGCCGATTCATTTAAAAAAGATTGATAATTCATGGCACGATGACCGTTCACAGAATCAATTTCTGTTAAGGCATCATCTATAAAGACAATTTCAGATTGATCTTGTTCACGCGCCAATTGCTGACGTGACAGTTGTTGACGGGCAATCGGCATGAGACTACGCCCACAACCTGAAGCACCATAAATTGCATAAAGTGTTGTCATTTTTTTTGTTCCGGTGTGCCGGTAAATTTGCTCATAGTTGCCTCGCCTTCGGCACTGATATCCTCCTTGGCAATGACTTTTTTTATAGTTTTCAGCATGATTTTAAAGTCGAGCCACAGTGATTGGTTTTCAACATACCATGTATCGAGTTCGAATTTCTTTTCCCATGAAATCGCATTACGCCCATTCACTTGCGCATAGCCAGTGATGCCCGGACGTACATTGTGGCGTTTGGCTTGTTCCTCATTGTATAAAGGTAAATATTCCATGAGTAATGGACGTGGACCAACAATACTCATGTCGCCTTTAATCACATTCCATAGTTCAGGCATTTCATCGAGACTGGTGGCTCGAAGCATTTTGCCAAATGGGGTGAGACGCTCACTGTCGGGTAATGGATTGCCCTCAGCATCAAGCGCATCTTTCATGGTACGGAACTTGATCATTTCAAACGGTTTGCCGTGTAAACCCGGACGCACCTGACGAAACAACACAGGCGAACCCAAATTCTTTTTCACCTTGCGTGCCACAATGAAATACACTGGTGACAGCAAAATTAAAGCGGTCGATGCAATGGTGATATCTAAAATGCGTTTGATCATGCTGAAATTCCCATTTCACCCAGCATATGTTTATTCACCTGATGCACATCATATTTATTGAGGGCAATTTCACGTGAACGCTGCCCCATCAGTTCAATGAGTTTTGGGTCTTCAATAAAATATTGCATACTCTGCACCAAATCATCGACTGATTTTACCCCGACCAAATAGCCGTTTACTCCATGTGATACGGTTTCACGACAACCCGGTGCATCCGTAGTAATAATCGCACGACCCATCGCCATGGCTTCTAACACCGTGCGTGGTGTGCCTTCACGATAAGATGGCAACACATAGACCGAGCTTTCCGCAATGGCAGGACGCACATCAGTGAGTTTGCCCCAATATTTGAGTCGTCCATCAGCGATCCAACTATCGAGTTCAGCTTGCGAGATCGCTGATGGATTATCATCAATCCATCCGACCAAATGAAATTCTGCTTCAGGATGCTTTGCTTTAATAATGCGTGCCGATTCAGCATATTCACGTACGCCTTTGTCACCGAGTAATCGAGCAATCAGTAAGAAGGATGCTTTGACCTGCCCCTGTTGATTTTTTGGTAACGGCATCACATCAAAATCTTGTACATTTACGCCTGACCCATTCACCACCACAGTCCGCTTATCGGCTTCAAGCAAATGCATGTCTTGGAAGAGTTTTAAATCGTCTGGATTTTGGAAAAAGACTTTATCACTATGTTTTAAGGCTTGGGCATATAAGCCATGTACCATTTTTTGGAACACACTGCGTTTACCTGATTCGACATTTTGAAAGGCATAGCCTAGACCAGTAATCAACGCAAAACGATGTGGCACTTTGGCAAGCCATGACGCTAAGGTACCGTAAATGACCGGTTTAATGGTATAGGAAAGCACATAGTCCGGCTGAATCTGACGCATCTGCTGATACAGGTTTTTGAGGAGTTTTAAATCTGCCAATGGATTGGTACCCGTGCGTTGCATTGGGATTTCATGCAAGTGATAGCCAAGCACGTGTAGTTTTTGCAGTTCTTCGGGAAAACTTGCGAACTCAGGTGCCATGATGTGAATTTCATAGCCGTGGGAAGCAATGGCTTCCAATAATTTGCCACGAAAATTCAATACCGACGGCAAAAAACTACTGATCATTAAAAATTTCATGCCTGTTGGCTCCACACCTGCATATATTGGCGGCTGACGGTTGCAATACTGAAATTCTGCTCAACACGTTCACGCGTTGCTTGTTTTAAGGCTTGTTTTTCTGCCTCGGTTTTTTCTGTATAGGCCAAAATCGCATCTGCCAAGGCTTGGGCATTACGTGGCGGAACAATACTGCCTAAATCCTGCACAATATATTTGGCATCACCGACATCGGTACTGATACACGGTAAACCTGATGCCATGGCTTCGACTAAGACATTCGGGAAACCTTCGGTAATCGAAGTCATGAGGAATGCATCAATGGATTGATAAAAGGCTGGCATATCTGAGATTTGATCGAGTAAATGTACTTTTTCAGCATCTAACTGATACTGCTCAAACAAAGCTTTGACTTCGGGATTATCTAAGCTCGCACCTGAACCCGCAATTTTAAAGATAATGTTTTCATCTTTGAGCAAGCCCATGGTTTCAAACAAATACGGATAACCTTTGGCGCTGTGATAACGGCCTGCAAAACCAATTACGGTCGGTTGATGCAACTGAATATTCGGATGAAATTTATCAAGAAAGACCCCATTGGCAATCACATGCTGATGGGCGTTTTGAAAGCCAAAATCGGCATGTTGCTGTTTGGATGAATGCGCACAGTAAATAATGGCACTGGGCTGTTTCGATAAAACCTTACTTAAACCCAATGCGATTTTAGTACTGATCGATTCATCTTTTGGGGAAGCAAGCGAGTGATGGATCCCCCATACCACATTTGGTTTTTGGGCTAAACCCATCACACTTAAACTCGTCAAAGCATTGGCATGGTACATCCAACATTGCACAGTTTTGGGTTGTAGTTGTTTGAGTAAACTACGTAGTTTTTGAATTGTACCTAAGGTATTTAAACCATTCCAACCGAGCGCATAGTATGACTGGCAACGATCTAAAGTGCCTTGATACACTTTGGATGTTTTCATTAAAGCAATAATGACATGCTGATACTGATCTTCCGTATATTGAATCAGACGTGCCAATATCATCTCAGCACCACCGACGCCTGCAAAGTTAGTGATGACATGCACCATCAATGGCTTGCTCATGATGCAGACTCCATCATGCGCAAATACTGCTTCAACACGGTTTGTTTATGGAACTGCTGAATATGCGCATCAAAGTCGACATCAGAATAGTGTACATACTCCGCAAAAATCGCTTTTTGCATTGCTTGGGTCAGACCTGTTTGATCATTACATTCGACCAATAAACCAAACTTGGCGTGGTCTAAAATTTCCATTGGACCACTTGGGCAATCGGTACTGACCACTTTGACTTTGGATGCCAAGGCTTGAATCAGCACACCCGGTAAACCCTCCCAATTTGAACTTAAAACAAACAGCGATGCATATTTAAAATAGGCATAGGGATTGGCATCAAAACCGGGTAAATCTACGACATCATTTAAACCTAACTCAGCCACTAAGGCTTCAAACTCGCCACGTAGCTCACCTTCACCTAAAATAATCAGACGTGTATCTACATGCTGATCATGTAAGGCTTTAAATGAACGAATCAGGAAACCAAAGTTCTTAGCTTCGGTTAGACGCCCGACGGCCAAAATCACTTTATTGCTGTCATTAAAAAAATGATGTGTCACAGGCACTTTGAGTTTTTCGAAATAGGCATCATCTAAAACAGGATTATAAATGGTGCTGATGTTATTTTTCTTATAGCTATAATATTCACGAAAATCAGTTTCGACACCTTTAGAGACACAGACCACTTGCTGTGCCATCGGATACGTCCAATTCACCAAGGTTTTCAGTACAAATTTGGCGATGCCTTGCAACTTGATATTTTTTGACGGCGTCGACACTTCACGAAAGATCAAACGCGTGTTAACACCTGCTAATTTCTTGGCAAGGCCTGCAACAATATTGGTATGGGTTTGGGTGGCGACTAAGCAATCATAGTACTCGGTTTTCATTCTAATTTTTAACGCGCTGATGCTATTCATCACCCGACCACAATTGAAATTCACCAACTCAATTTTAGGGCTGACTTCTGGCAACAGCTTCCCTTTTTCACCATTTAGATCACATACGCCCAAATGGATCTTCAGCCCTTGTTCAGCAAAACTATTGGCGAGTTGAATGACTGTACGTTCTGCACCGCCACCACCCAAGCTTGGCAAAAAGAACATGACTTTATTCAACATATGCAGACCTAAATTTTAAAATGGGAGAATATTAATGTGAGCTTTTTGCGGCTTGAATTGCCATCGCACGTTCCACGCGTTCGCGGTAATCCGTAATCCCAACCAAGTCGCTATCACTGGCACAAGTGCTTTGTATTTTGGCTTGATAATCGGCAAAGCTAGAGACCACTTTGGCAGGGATACCAATTGAGACAGCATTATCAGGAATATCTTTGGTGACCACTGAACCTGCACCAATCACCACATTCGAGCCAATCGTCACGCCCGGCATAATAATGCTATTTACACCAATAAAGACATGCGAACCCACTTGAATCGGAGCAAAGCGTTGATAGCGTTTGCCTTGCGCGTCTTTGACCAAACAAGTACTACCATCATGGGTAATAAACTTCACGCCTGAAGTGACCGTAACATGATCGCCGATGGAGACTAAAAACGGTTCTGATCCCCAATTTTTAATATAAATTCGGCAGTTTTCGCCAACCTTTACTCCCTTTTTACGTGCATAAGCCACACTGCCTTTAGCCATAAAATAAGCCAAATCAAACAACTGTAGAAAAGCAGAAACAAGAAATGCCATACAGGTGACTCAAAAAAGAGAGAAAAACAATAGGATATTTTACGCTGAAAATAAACTTTAGGATATGAATCCAAAAGTTGCGGTGCGAAGCTCAGTTACAGCGCTTTGATTTTCTTGACGGGACTACCGACATAAACCCCAGCATCCTCAAGCGGTTTGGACACCAAACTACAAGCACCAATCACACTATTGCTTGGAATACTGACACCATCAAGCACCGTGACACGAGCACCCAGCCAAATATTTTCACCTAAACTGACACCGAGTTTGGTAATCGCATCTTTGACCAAAACATCAGGCTCACCAAACTTATGATTACTCGCAATAATGATGCTTTGTGTACCAATACGGGTGTTATCTCCAAGGGTCACACCGCCACAGCCATTGATATAAGATTTAGAATTGATGCTGACATCTTTGCCAATCCTAACCTTGCCACCAAAGCATTTGATGTAGCAGTTTTCACCAATAAAACTGTTGTCGGCAATCTCAAGCACTGCGCCATTTTCAACGATGAGACTGACATGATCGCCAATATAAACATTGTTGCCGATCTTTACTTTCCCACTGATATCGACCGTACAGCCTCGACCGAAATAGCGAAATTTGGTGCCAAAAGCCACATTATAAAATTGCTCACGACATTGTGCAGTGAACCAATTCATCAGTTTTAAAAGCTTAAAAAACATCAGTTTTTGTTTCTCCACACCACATATAAAATGGCAAAGTTATAAATGATCAGTGCGACAGGCACTGCCAATAGCATATAAATTTTATTCTCAAATAAAACATATAGTCCTGTAAATAATGCGAATTTAATGATCAGTTCAACGATTTGCAGTTTAAACAAGACTTGACTGTTGCGCTTAGCAATCAGAAAAGCCGAGCTAGGAGGATTACAGAAAATCGCCCAATAGCCCAAAGCTAGAATTTGAAAATATGCTGAGATGCCAACCCATTCACTACCAAAAATCCATAAATAGACAGATTCAGGCAAAATAAAGAAAATGGCAAATAACGGCAGTGATACCAAACTTAACAACACACTTGCCTTTAAAGCACTTTGATTGGATTCTGTGGTTTTGAACTTACGAATAAAAAACTGACGTAAGGTTTGTGAAATCAGATTGATTGGCACACGCAAAGTCCGCTCGACAATGGCGTAGAAACCCATCGCCTGTACACCCACAAAATGCGACACCACATAGTAAGGCAAGTTATGCGAAAAACTATTCAGCAAAGCATGTGGTGTATTGCTATAGATAAAGTCTTTATAGTTTTTAAAAGCCTGCCAACTCACTTGATAGAGCTGGTGTTTTAGTAAATAAATCAGTACCGCCACAATCATGATGATCGAACTGACGTTATAGCTATTGACCAAACTGATCTGCATCACCAATGGCAAAGACAGTTGCACCGCCACCACAATCGCACTTCTAAAAATATTTAAAGCTGCACAAAAATATTCTTTGTGCGCAGAAAATTGATAATTATACAGACTTTGAATCAGCGTATTGGCAAGTACGCCTGTAGCCACTGCACCTGCCATTTCAACATTTAAAATAAAGCTGATGATAATACCACTGACAATTGCAATCGCCGTTGAGAACACTGCTCCTTCAAAAATCAGGCTTTTTTTATCCTGTTCCTCAGCAACCAATAAAGCTTGATCTAAACGTAAATTGGCAACCGTGGATAAAATACTAACAATCGCTAAAGCAATCCCATAAGCCCCAAAGTCCGCAACAGAATATAGGCGCGTTAAAACAGGAAGTGCGATAAATGTCATTATCGCACCTGCCAGTAAACTTAAGGTAATCAGCCCAATCGACTGATACTTTGCGAAAAGTTTCGCAATCATCTGCTCAAGATCATTTTAAGTTGTTCACATACCAACGCATCGCGAGTTGAATGCCTTCAGCAATTTTAAACTCAGGTGCATAGCCCAAATGTTGCTGAATTTTGGCAATACTCGCTTGTGAATGACGCACATCGCCTGCACGGAAATCACGGTACACTGGATCACGCTCAAACTTCACATCATTGGTCGCAAGCGCCACTTGAATGGCACGGTACAATTCATTCAGCGTAGTACGGTCACCCACAGCCACGTTATAGACCTGATTCTTCGCTTCATCCGATGCAGTTGCCGCCAAAATATTGGCTTGAACCGTATTATCGATAAAACAGAAGTCACGACTAGTTTCACCATCACCATTAATGAAGACATCTTCACCATTGATCATCGATGCCGTCCATTTTGGAATCACCGCTGCATAGGCACCATTTGGATCTTGGCGTTGACCAAACACATTGAAGTAACGCAGACCAATGGCTTTAAAACTATAGGTTTTCGCAAATACATCGGCATACAGTTCATTGACATATTTGGTCACCGCATAAGGTGACAAGGGCTTACCGATATTTTCTTCGACTTTTGGCAATGCAGGATGGTCGCCATAGGTCGAGCTACTTGCTGCATAAGTAAAGCTTGCCACACCGGCATCTCGTGCTGCCGTCAGCATATTTAAAAAACCGCTGATATTGGTTTCATTGGTAGTAATCGGATCGGCAATCGAGCGTGGGACTGAACCGAGCGCTGCCTCATGCAATACATAATCCACACCTGCACAGGCTTTTTGGCAATCTGCAAACTGACGAATATCGCCTTCAATAAAGCGAAATTTTGCCCATTGCTCAGCAGTTACCGATGCTTGAACTTCATCGAGGTTATGCTGATGACCTGTCGCAAAGTTATCTAAACCAATGACAGTTTGATCAAGTTTCAGTAGTGTTTCTAAAAGGTTTGAGCCGATAAAGCCTGCAACACCAGTGACAAGCCATGTTTTAGGTACAGCTTTGAGGTTTTCACATACCTGTTGATATTGATTCATTATGGGTATGTCCTATTACAAACGAAGATCAGATTCTGATGGGGAAAGTACATATTTTAAATCATATAAAACATGCGCTGATTTACCTAAAGCACGGATCGCATCTGCACCCATGGCTTTAAATTGCTCATGAGCCACCGCTAAGATGACAGCATCATACTTGCCATTTTCTAAAGTCGAAATTGGGCTCAGACCATATTCATGTTCAGCCTCAGCAGCACTCACCCAAGGATCATACACATCCGGTTGAATGTCGTATTCTTTCAATTCATTCACGATATCAATGATACGGGTATTACGAATATCTGGACAGTTTTCTTTAAAGCTGAGACCCAAAATTAGGACTTTGGCATCTTCCACCTGAATACGTTTTTTCAGCATGGCTTTAACCAGTTGAGTCACGACATAAGCGCCCATACCATCATTGAGACGGCGACCTGCTAAAATAATTTCAGGATGATAACCAATCGCTTGTGCTTTATGGGTGAGATAATACGGATCCACCCCAATACAGTGACCACCAACAAGACCTGGACGGAAAGGCAAGAAGTTCCATTTCGTCCCTGCCGCTTGAAGCACCGCTTCGGTATCAATGCCCATTTTATTAAAGATCACCGCAAGCTCATTAATGAGTGCAATGTTGACATCACGTTGCGTATTTTCAATGACTTTGGCAGCTTCAGCGACTTTAATACTCGATGCCTTATGTGTACCGGCTTCAATCACGAGGTTATAGACCTCATCGACAAAATCAGCGACTTCAGGGGTAGAGCCTGAGGTAATTTTGAGAATATTGGTGACGCGGTGCAGTTTATCACCGGGGTTAATGCGCTCTGGGCTATAACCGGCATAAAAGTCTTGATTGAAAATCAGCCCTGAACCTTTTTCAAGTTCTGGAATACACACTTCTTCAGTCGCGCCTGGATAGACCGTCGACTCATACACCACGATATCGCCTTTCTTAAGCACTTGAGCAATACTTTGAGAGGCTTTCACTAAAGGAGTTAAATCTGGCTGTTTATATTGATCAATTGGGGTGGGCACTGTGACAATAAAAAAATTACAGTCTTTTAAATCGTGTAAATTTGCACTGTAGCTTAATTGTGTGGATTGTTTTAATTCTTCAGGAGATACTTCTAAAGTATGATCTTGGCCTGATTTCAATTCATCTATCCGTTTTTGATGGATATCAAAACCAATCACCGGTACTTTCTTACCAAACTCAACCGCTAAGGGTAAACCGACATAACCTAAGCCAATAATGGCCATTTTTAGCTCAGTGCGTTGCATCATTCCAACAAAACCTTTAGCAAATAGTTTGATTAAAAATTGATAAATAAAATCAACTGAAAATTATAACAGATTTATAAAAATAATGATTTTGATACAGTTCGAAAGACCATACCTGCAAAAATTCCACTTGAATGAGAGGATTTTGTAAGACTTCTAGATAAAAAGCATAATATCCATTCTTATTATTTAAAGTTGTGGTAAATTCGCTCAAACGGACAACTGCATATAAATACCAGCATTGACTCTATGTTTATTTGGTTTTCATAATATTATTTATTAAATCATAGTATTGCCTTTATCTAATAAATTAATCGTGTTTGAAAATCAAGCATAATCAAAAACGATATGGCATAATTATTGTTCGTTCATATAAATTGATCTAAAACCATTAGAATGTATATAGGATAGCGTGTGAGACAACTAAAATTATTAAGAGCCTTAACAATTTTATTGCCATTAACAGGATGTGCTATTGCACCCGGATTGCAAACCTATGATTTACCTGAATCAGGGGTACATAAAACGGATCAAGGTTCTGAACTAGCCGTTGTTCAACTAACGCAAGAAAATATTCCAGCCATTACAGCAACCGGATCACAGCATTTAAATTCAGTAGTGCATTTGTTTAACCGTGATCAGGGTACTTATCGACTCAGTGCCGGTGATGTTTTGTCGATTCAATTATGGGCCTACCCTGAAATTACCCCGCCGATCCAAGACATTTCCAACATTAAAGCTTCAGGCTATCCAATCGACTCCAGTGGAAACGTACAACTTCCTTTAATCGGTCAAGTGCGTATTGCAGGCAAAACCTTGGCTGAAACCAATCGATTTTTACGCAGTCAATTTGCCAAATACTTAAAACATCCTGATGTTGTGGTCCGTGTGCTGTCTTATGAAGGTCGCCGTTACTTCGTCAATGGTCAAGTCCTGAAAAGTGGTCAATATACTTTAAATGATCAGCCGATTAGTATTTACACTGCACTCGGTCAAGCGGGCGGGATCAACACAGAAACAGGTGACAACACCAATATTCAATTGATTCGACAAGGTCAAACCTATGACCTGAATGTCTTAGAACTCGAAAAACAAGGTCTGTCATTACACAATCTATTGATTCAACCGAATGACACTATTTTCGTCAATACCAAAGCCAATCAAAAGCTGTATGTCATGGGTGAATCAAGTAGAAGTCAAGCCATCGCACTGCGTGATCAAGGCATGACATTAAGCGATGTATTGGGTGAAAGTGAAGGGATTAACCCTTATTCGGCCAGTGCTGCCAAAATTTACGTGATGCGTACTGATTTAGCGACCAAGCAGTCTACGGTTTACCATTTGAATTTAAGCAGTTTTGGTAATTTAGGTTTGGCTAATCAATTTCAAATGAAGAAAAATGACATTGTTTATATTGATGCCACCGGCCTGACGCGTTGGCAACGTATTGTCAATCAAATCATCCCCTTCTCTAGCGCACTGTATAGCTTTGATCAGTTGGGTAAATAAAATATGGACATTCAAAATATCCTTGTGGTGTGTGTCGGAAATATCTGTCGTAGCCCAACCGCTGAATTTTTACTTAAGAAAAACCATCCAAATCTACATATTGAGTCGGCAGGTTTATCTGCTATGGTCGGGCATCCGGCGGATGATAAAGCCATTGCCTGTATGGATGCATTGAATATTGATATGCGTTCCCATGTGGCCAAGCAGATCACAGCTAAGCTCATCAAGAAATCAGATTTGATTTTGGTGATGAGTAGTAACCAACAAAAACATATTGAACAGACTTGGCCCTTTGCTAAAGGCAAAGTGTTCCGTTTAGGACATTGGCAAGGACAAAATGTGCCTGATCCTTATCAATTAGATCAAGCCTTTTTTGAGCAGACTTGTAAAAATATCGCCACTTATGTTGCTGATTGGCAATCACATATTTAAAACTTATTTTGTAGTGAACCCATGAATCAAAATTCGAATACCAATGACGATACCATTGACTTAAAAGAATTATTTTTTTCGCTCATTGCGCAATGGAAAGTGATTGCACTGTGCGTCATTCTGAGTCTCATTTGTGCCTTATTATATTTACGTGTCACCCCGCCAACGTATTCAAGCGATGCTTTGTTACAAGTAGAAGACAGTAAGGGTGCGGGGGCAGCGGCACTTTTAGGTGATCTTGGCTCTGCACTGCCTGGGGGCGTAGGCGGTAAATCGGCTGCCGATGCTGAAATTGAGATTCTCAACTCACGTATGGTACTTGGTAGAGCGATTCAAGATTTGAATTTGGATATTCAAATCAAAGATAACGCAAATACTCTGCTGAATCGCCTAATCTCAAAAGAGCATACACAACTCCAATATAAAAATAATTTGGTTCTGTTTAAAAATCAACATGCGCAGTTGGCAATTAAACAGTTTCAAGTGCCAGAATTCTATCTCGATAAACCTTTGACACTAAGCTTTAATGCGAGCAATCAACTTCAATTGAGCTATAAAGATCAAGTGGTATTTAAGGGTAAATCGAATGGCTTAAATACACTACGCGATGACAAAGGCTTATGGAAAGTTGAAATATTTCAACAGGTTAAGACAAATCAAAGCTTCAACATCACCAAACTGGCTCTACCGACTGCCGTTAAACAATTGCAAAGTAACTATGCTGTGGGTGAACGAGGAAAGCAATCGGGTGTGATTGGTCTGAACTATAACGGTCCAGATAAACAGCATATCACGCAAGTGTTGAATCGAATTCTGAGCATTTATCAAACACAAAATGTTGAACGTAAAAGTTTAGAATCAAAACAAACCTTAAGTTTCTTAGACAAGCAATTACCTGAACTTAAAAAACAACTTGAAGACTCTGAAATCAAGTTCAATGAATTCCGTGAAAAGTATCAGACCTTTGATGTGACGCAAGAAGCAGAATTAATGCTCAAGCAAAATGTCGAATTGGCGAAAATGAAGCTAGAATTACAACAACAACAGGCTGAACTATCTTCTAAATACACCAATGATCATCCACTGATGGCTGCCATCAATGCCCAATTGGCCGAGATCAATCAAAAAACCGGGCAAATGACCCAGACCATTAAACGGTTGCCTGAAACGCAGCGTTTATATTTACAGCTTTATCGTGATGTTAAAGTGAATACTGAACTGTATACCGCACTGCTTAACAGTTACCAACAGCTTAAAATTTCTAAAGCTGGTGAGATTGGGAATGTACGTATCATTGACCATGCGGTTGAACCTGTAAAACCAGTCAAACCAAAAAGCTTAATCGTATTAGTGTTATCACTGTTCGTTGGTGGTTTTATTGGGACTTTAATTGCGCTACTACGTAACTTATTACAATCAGGCATTAAAGACTCGACTCAAATTGAAAATGAACTCGATCTTCCAGTATATGCGACTGTACCGCGCTCTCCGATTCAGGAAAGTCGTATGAATGTACTCCGTAAAAAGAAAACGATTCCAATCTTAGCGGTTAAAAATAGTGAGGATGTGGCAATTGAAAGCCTACGAAGTATTCGTACCGCGATTCATTTTGCATTGGCAGATGCCAAGAACAATGTGATTGCGATTTCTGGACCGGCACCAGAAGTCGGAAAATCTTTTATCTCAATTAATTTAGCCACGATTTTTGCTCAAAGCAATAAACGCGTGTTATTACTCGATTTGGATTTAAGACGCGGTTATTTACACAAATATTTTGAGCGTGATGTTAGTCCAGGTTTAACAGAAATCTTAAGTGATAAGGCTTCTTTAAATACTGCAATTTTTGCAACAGGAGTGCCTAATTTAGACTTTATATCGCGCGGTAAGAGTCCAAATAATCCATCTGAAATGCTCAGTTCTCAAAAATTTAAAGATTTATTAGAGCAGCTTTCAAGTCAATATGATCATATTATTATGGACACACCTCCAGTCTTGGCTGTGACCGATGGCATTATTCTGGCTCAATATTCGGGTGTAAATTTAATTGTGGCGCGTTATGCCAAAACCCATATGAAAGAACTCGAACTGACTGTGGCGAAATTTGATCAGGCCGGCACTAAAGTGAATGGTATTATTCTCAATGATGTGAGATCAACACCAGGTGGTGGCGGTTATAACTATTCTTATGCCTATGGTTCACATAAAGATGATTAATTAAAATGACCTTGAAAAAGCCAGATTTCGTATCTGGCTTTTTGATTTTTAAGTATTGAAAGCCTGTTTAATTTTCGTTGAAATCATCGAATTTATATATCGTTTCCGAACAAGACGTTATATGCTTGAGTGAACAAGCTATAATAGAAATAGCATTTTAAAGATAAAAATTTGGAAATTCTCATGAGTAAAGCCTTACCCATCGCTGTTGCAGTTCTTTTAGGCGGCGCTGCACTTGTCCCTGTTTATTATGCAACTCAACACCCTGCTGATGCCTCTGCAAGCACAGTATCTCAATCATCAAAACCTGTTGAAAAAATCAGTTATGCACTCGGTTATGAAGTGGCAAGTCAAACCCCTGAAGAAGTCGATAGCAATGCCTTCATCAGCGGTATCCGTGATGCACGTGCCAAGAAAGAGCGTCAATTTACCGATGAAGAATTACAAGCCGCTTATGCTGATTTCCAAAAAGAAATGCAGAACAAACAAATCAATGATGCCAAAGCGGTAAAGCCTGAAGCACAGCCTGCTTCTGCAGCCAATAAAGATGTGAACTTCTTAGCAGAAAACGCTAAAAAAGACGGCGTTAAGACTACAGCATCAGGCTTACAGTACAAAATTACCCAGCAAGGTAAAGGGAAGCAACCGAATGCACAGTCTGTGGTGAAAGTACATTACACTGGCAAACTACTCGATGGTAAAGTGTTTGATAGCTCAGTTGAACGTGGTCAACCGGTTGAGTTCCCATTGAACCAAGTGATTCCAGGTTGGACTGAAGGTCTCCAACTTATGAAAGAAGGGTCTAAAGCAACGCTTTACATCCCTGCGCAGTTGGCTTATGGCGAACAAGGTGTTCCAGGGACGATTCCACCGAACAGTACTTTAATTTTCGATGTTGAATTAATTAAAGTAAATTAAGATAAAGTCAAAGGAGAGCCATTGCTCTCCTTTTTTTGGAATTCGATCATGAAAAAAATGGTACTTTGCTTCAGTTTGGCGGTTTTAATGACTCCGGCTTTCGCGGTTAGCATTAACAATAAAAGTTCACAACAGGATCAACTCGGTTATAGCTATGGTTATGTCATGGGACGCACCAATGCTGAAACCTTAAAAGAAGTTAATTTAGACGCTTTTATTCAAGGTTTAAGACAAGCTGCTTCAGGTCAAGCTTCAAGTTTGACCGATGAAGAAATGGCCAAAGCTTTAACTCAATATAAAAAGCAGAATGAATCAAAACAACTGCAACAATTTAAACAATTGGCGGACCAAAACCTCAAAGCGGGTGAAGCCTTTTTAGCGGACAATGCCAAAAAAGCTGGTGTGACCACGCGCCCAAGTGGTTTGCAATATCAAATCCTGAAATCAGGCACAGGGAAAACCCCAACAGCGTCCTCCAAAGTTAAAGTCGATTATGAAGGACGTTTGATCGATGGTACGGTGTTTGACAGTTCAATTGCACGTAATCAACCGGTTGAATTTCAAGCCAGCCAAGTGATTCCAGGTTGGACTGAAGGATTACAACTGATGAAAGAAGGCAGTAAATATCGCTTCTTTATTCCTGCAAAACTGGCCTACGGTGAAATTGGCTCAGGTGATTCGATTGAACCGAATAGCACCTTAATTTTTGATGTGGAGCTATTAAAAGTTTCACCTTAAATCTTGCACACGCCTTAAATAAAAAACATCGCCGCAGCGATGTTTTTTTTTGATGGATAATGCTGTGAATTTTAAATCTACTCGCGTTTAACCATGTCTTAAATCACGTGGTCGAAAACCTGTAATCAATAAGCCAACCAAATACGCCAACACACCGATCACACACAGTGCAAGCACTTCAACAATGCGCAACCATTGACTGAGTTCGCCGTTATACCAGGTTAAGGCATAAGCCAAGGCTGCAATCATGGCAATATTGGCTATCGTAAATTGCACAAATAATTTTTTCCAATGTGGCCCAAAACGGAAAATATCACGCTGATGTAAATAGAAATACAACATGCCGGCATTAACCAAAGCGGAACCTGAAGAAGCAATCGCCAAAGCCATATGTTGCTCTTCCCAACCAATGAAGCGGAAGAAAGCAATCAATACCACGTTAATAATTGCATTGGCAGCCACCGCCATCAATCCAACTCTTACAGGTGTCTTGGTGTCTTGAATGGCATAGAAACCCGGTGCAAAGACTTTAATCAGCATAAACGCCAACACTCCCCCACTCATACATTGCAGGGCCAAAGCGGTCATTTCAGTATCACGCACATCAAAGGCACCATGTTGAAATAAGGCTTGGATAATCGGCGTTGACAACATAAACAGCGCAATACTCGCAGGCACACCGACCATGACAATGACACGTGCCGCCCAGTCCAACATGGCTTTAAATTTGGTTTGATCATCTTCAGCTTTTCGAGCAGACAACGATGGCAAAATTACGGTACCAATTGCGACCCCAATAAGACCCAAAGGTAACTCAGTCATACGTTCCGCACTATACAACCACGACACCGAACCATCTTGCATGAAAGATGCCCAAATGGTGTTGAGTAGTAAGTTAATTTGAGTGACTGAAACACCAAATAAGGCTGGCAGCATCAATTTTAAAATGCGCTCTACACCTTCATGTTTAAAATCAACTTTCGGTGGAATCAAAAGTTTTTTACGCCATAGCTCGGGGATTTGTAGGGCCAACTGTAAAATCCCGGCAATCACCACCGCCCAACCGAGTGCCATAATTGGCTTTGCCATAAAGGGGGTTAACCATAACGCCCCGGCAATCATCGCAACATTGAGTAAAACAGGTGCAAATGCAGGCGTTGAGAATGAGCCATAGCTGTTTAAAATACTACTGGCAAATGCAGTCAGTGACATAAACATCAAATAGGGAATGGTCAGGCGAAATAAATCCACCGCCAAATCAAATTTAGCAGGGTCATCATGGAAACCGGGTGCATAGACATACAAAATGGCCGGCGCAATGATCATGCAAAACAAGGTTAAGACGCTCATCACCGAGAGTAAACAGCCGAAGACTCGACTAATCAGAATCTGAACTTCTGCATGTAATTTGGTGGTTTTATATTCGGTCAATACCGGAATAAAGGCTTGAGAAAATGCCCCTTCGGCAAACAATCGTCTAAAGAAGTTGGGAATACGAAAAGCCACCACGAAGGTATCGAAGTCTTTACCCGCTCCAAAGACGTTCATCAAGACCATATCACGTACCAGTCCCAAAACCCGGGACAGCATGGTCATTGCACTGACAATAAAGGTCGATCGCCAAAGCGCCATCGTATTCACCCACTCCAAAGAATGTCGTTATTGTAATGAAAATTAAACTAAATTTCGTTGTTTAATCATAAATGATGCGCTGATTTTTGATGCACACTTGCATGTTTATACATCAACATTCGACTTCGCTTGCTGCAACAACGCACGAAAATGCGACCATTGAAAATGCGGCCCTGGATCCGTTTTACGTCCGGGGGCAATATCGGAATGCCCGGCAATATGATGAGCAATTTTTGGATATGCCTGTTGTAAGGTTTTCACCACTTCAGCCAGCGTTTGATATTGAATCTCTTCAAAATCGGTATCGTCACTGCCTTCCAATTCAATCCCAATTGAATAATCGTTACATTCAGGCAACGCCATATAGCTTGAACGCCCAGCATGCCAAGCTCGATCTTTGAAATTGACAAATTGCAGCACTTCTCCGCTGCGTAGAATCAACAAATGCGTTGATACTTGCATACCTTCAATGGTTTTAAAATAAGGATGTGCATCCCAATCGAGTTGGTTTTGAAAAAATTGCTCAATATAACCGCCACCAAATTGCGAGGGTGGCAGGCTAATATTATGAATCACCACCAATTGAATGTCGCTGTGTTCGGGGCGCTGATTATAGTTGGGCGATGGGATCTGTGTTGCACGTTGCAAACAACCATCGATCACTTGAAACTGAGGCATCTGTGACATAACGCATTTCAAAGCATAAGAAGCGATACATTATTATGGTTTCATCCTTGGTGATCTACAACAGTCGATTGGCAAATAAAAAACTCAGATGAAAAAGCACATGATTACAACAAAAGCGATGCTAATATATTCAGCATTTTTCAGGGATTTAGAATCAGGACGTTATGCGCATACCTCAATCTTTACTCGAACAGACGATTCAACGCAATATTGAACAGGCCTTGGCTGAAGATATTGGCGAGGGCGATATCACTGCCCTACTGACTCCTGAACATGAAACTGCGCAAGCCACTGTGATTACACGTGAAGCCATGGTCTTGGCCGGTCAGCCTTGGGTCAATGCATTGATTCAACAATATGATGCGCAAGTCAAAATCACATGGTTAAAACAAGAAGGCGAATTGGTTCAAGCCAATGAAGCCTTTCTTCAATTGTCAGGTTCTGCACGGAGTTTGTTGACTGTTGAACGTCCTGCTTTGAACTTCATCCAAACCTTGTCTGCTGTTGCAACCAAAACTGCGCATTATGTCAAACACTTAGATGGTTTAAATACCAAACTGCTCGATACCCGTAAAACCTTACCGGGCTTACGTATTGCACAAAAATATGCAGTCGCAATCGGGGGTGGGCAAAATCATCGCTTAGGTTTATTCGATGCCTTTTTAATTAAAGAAAACCATATTATGGCAGCCGGTGGGATTGCTCAGGCCATTGCCAAAGCGCATCTAATTGCCCCCGGTAAACTGGTTGAAGTAGAAGTCGAAACATGGGATGAGCTGAATCAAGCGATTGAAGCCAAAGCAGATATTGTGATGCTGGATAATTTTAGTCATCAGCAGATGATCGATGCGGTTCAGCATGTGGCGGGGCGTTGTAAACTCGAAGCGTCAGGTAATATCACCCTTGAAAATTTACGTGAAGTGGCAAGCACAGGCGTCGATTACATTTCGATGGGCGTACTGACCAAAGATGTCAAAGCGATTGACTTATCGATGCGTTTTCACCAAGACCACTGATATGATTTATTGATTGGCATAGACCGATGATCAAGGAGGCGAATGCCTCCTTTTTAATGCTTAATCATCACGATCTTGCTTTTTCCGACGATCGTTGTCGTTGTCGTTGTCGTTGTCGTTGTCGTTGTCGTTGTCGTTGTCGTTGTCGTTGTCGTTGTCGTTGTCGTTGTCGTTGTCGTTGTCGTTGTCGTTGTCGTTGTCGTTGTCGTTGTCGTTGTCAGAAGTCTGCTTCATGATGGAAGAATTGTCTCGATCTTCTTGCTCTGAACGCGGACTACATGCAGTTAAAAAAAAGCTAAAAATCATACATGCGATGAGGATCAGTTTCATTGGATTACTCTTTAAACGGCTGTGTTTTCATCCTAAGCAATTCAAAAACGATGTTGTGTAATTTTTGATATAAAAAAAGCACATCCTTAGATGTGCTTTTTTTATTGGTTAAGCTAACAATTTACCAGCCTAATGCTTCTTGTTGTTTCTTCACCAATTCCGCAATGCCTTTTTCAGCCATTTCTAACATGGCATTCGATTGTGCACGGGTAAATGGTTTTTCTTCAGCGGTGCCTTGAATTTCAATGAACTCACCTGCTTGAGTCATCACTACATTTAAGTCAGTTTGACAGTTTGAATCTTCTTCATAGCACAGATCTAACAGCACTTCGTCTTGGAAAATACCCACAGAAATCGCAGCAACCAAACCTTTGAGTGGGTCTTGTTTGATTTTCTTTTTCTCAAGCAATACATTCATTGCATCAATCAAGGCAACTGCTGCACCAGTAATTGAAGCCGTACGTGTGCCGCCATCAGCTTGGATCACATCACAGTCGATGGTAATGGTATTTTCACCGAGTTTTTTCAAGTCAACCATGGCACGTAAGCTACGACCGATTAAACGTTGAATCTCTTGAGTACGACCACTTTGTTTACCACGTGCCGCTTCACGATCACTACGCGTATGAGTTGAACGTGGCAACATGCCGTATTCTGCTGTCACCCAGCCTTGACCTTTACCTTTTAAGAAACGTGGAACTGAATTATCAATGCTTGCAGTACAAAGTACTTTGGTATGACCAAACTCAACCAATACAGAACCTTCTGCATAACGTGTGTAGTTACGGGTGATTTTTACTTCACGAAGTTGGTCTAATGCTCGTTGGTCAATACGCATAACTCGTCCTAAATTTCACTAAAAATTAATTGCGCACATTATAGCAGATCCAATCTCGATGGTTTTGTTGCATGTAAATGTTTTAAAAATTGAAGAATCACCGCTGTATTGGTGAATAAACATTGATGATCATGATTAATAGACAAAAAAAAGCTCATCCGAGGGATGGATGAGCATTGAAAAAGCATACGAAACAACAATAAGGAGGAATAAATCAGAAACTACAGCCTAGTATCTGATGAAGAATAATACAGCTCAATTAATGTTCAATGAAGGACTTTGTTTCTATCTATTTATCGTCAAAATATATTAATGAGCATGGTCAATTTTTTACTCTGACTTTGTTGAATCAAAGCTTCTACATTCTGAAGCCCAAAACTTATTATCGTTATTAAATTTAATGATAGGCTGTTTTTAAGCTAGATATTGAATCATGAGAGCCGCAATCAGCAGGACTGAACCCATAAGCGTAAGATAGCGCTGTATTGGATGTGTCGACGTATCATCAACTTTAAAAAAGTGTTTGATCGATTGATTCCAAATTTGCATCTGTGTCCATGGATACCAAAAACACAAAAATCCCAAAAGCTGCATCACGCCAGTGCCACTCAGGTTTTTGCAGAGTGCCACTAAGCTTAGCACCACACAAATCAAACCTAAAAAAAATCCAAACCAAGATTTAATCACGCGATCATCTGCAGGCTGTATCGATGAATGATTCATACTCAATTACTCAAAAAATTATAAGCTTCTGATTTAAAGTTAACGACGGGGTTGATTTTTTTGTCTTTGGATATAGATCTAAGCACCAAGTATTAATAGCAAAAAAATAAGCTGCGTTTCGAAAGAAAATGATCAACCAACTTGAATGACTCCAGATCAGATCTGTGATCAGCAAGAATACAATTACACCAAGAGGTAAATATAAAGGCTTGGAATTGATGTGCCAACATGGTGAATGAAATTTTATCTAATGATTCCTTTTATAACGCTTAACTCACAATCAATGAGCATTCATTGACTATCAGATTTGAATGACTAAACAACCTGATACTCACCTCAGAATAGATCTTTTCTAAGAGTCAAAAAAAGCCGATGATCTCTAATCATCAGCTTATTAGCACTTTAATTTAAAGCGTTAGAATGAGGCAAGGTGAGCTCAATAGATGAATAAGCATTATGTAGCATGCAGCGATTAAGCAAATATTCCCTTTACCTTGTTTAAAGACCGAGTAATTTTAGCGCTCATGCCATTGGGCAAAGAACACTTCGCCAAACGCACCCAAACACTGGCGAATTGTTTTAAGAAGTCCGCTTCATTATAATTCACACCATATTCAGCACATAAAGCACGAAGCTGTGGCGCTGCTTGTGCATAACGATTGGCAGGCATATCAGGGAATAAATGATGCTCAATTTGATGACTCAAGTTCCCACTTAAAATATGCAGCCACTGCGTACCGGTAAAATTACTTGAACCTCGAATTTGTCTTAAATACCACTCCGCACGCGTTTCATTTTCTATATTGTCCGCTTCAAAGGTTTCGGCATCTTCAGTAAAGTGACCATTAAAAATCACTGCAGATGACCACAGACTCCGAATCACATTCGCCACAGCATTTCCTGCCAATACAGGAACTGCATTCGGCCCAGCAATAAGCGGAAAGAATACGTAATCTTTCACTACCTGACGGCAGGCTTTTTTACGAAATTTTGCAGCATCTGCCCACACCTGCTTCCACGTTTTGGTTTTATACACCAAAGCATCTTCCAAATGCAGATTTTGCACACCCACGTACCATTCAAAAAACACCATCAATTGCATCGCAAGCGGAATATTAAATAAGAATCGAGGTTCCCATTTTTGCGATTCACTGACACGCAGTAAACCGTAGCCGACATCATGATCCATGCCGACAATATTGGTATAGGTATGGTGAATATAATTATGCGTATATTTCCAATCATCCCCTGTAGAAATGGTATCCCAATCATAATTGGCACCATTCAAGCTCGGATCATTCAACCAATCAAACTGCCCATGCATCACATTGTGTCCAAGTTCCATATTCTCCACGATCTTGGACAGCCCCAATAGTCCCGTACCGAATAGCCATACCGGTGGCAACCAGCCACCGAACATGAGTAATGCTCGTGAACTGATTTCGCTATAGCGCACAAAGTTACGGATTTTATAAATGTATTTGGCATCAGCTTCACCAATATCCGCCATGATATTTTGACGAATTTCATCAACACGGCGACCAAATTCTTCAATCTGTTCAGGACTTAAATGTTTCGATTTACTGTTGAATGGAAAATTGAGCGACATATTCATTTTATTTTTCTCACTGTCTATATTTGGCTTTAGAGATTAATTACGACAGGGCTAATCGCTTGACTGACACACAATTTGATTTGGGTATTAGTGCCGTGGTCGATTTCACCAGTGATGATATTTTTGGTTGAGCCACTCACCTTGGTGCAACTACAGGTATTACAAATCCCAATACGACAGCCATGTGCAGGTCGTAATCCCGCTTGCTCAGCACTTTCCAATAAATTACGGTCTGCCTGAAACTGCTGCTGTGACCTTAAAAAAGTCACATCTTGCGCAGGCAAGTTTTCATCAACCTGAATGTGGAAATATTCCTGTTTTAATCGATCCTGAAGATTTAAATCTCTATAAATCTGATTCAGGCTGTACATCATCGGTTGAGCGCCACAGGCATAGGTGGTGGCGGTTTGAAAATGCGGTGTCATCTTTTTTAACAAAGCGAGATCGAGATGTTGCCGAGTTTGAGTCGTATCAATCAGATGATAGTGGAAATGAGGATAATGCTCAGCAAGCTGTGCTAGCTCCACGTGAAACGCACGGTCGCGGGTAAAATAAATCAGGTCCATCTGAGTGGGCGAGCCTGATTCATCTTGCGCTAAGGCTTGTTTTAATAATGAATAGATGGCGGTAATGCCACTCCCTGAAGCAATCAATAATCGCGATTGATCATTGGACTGTAAAAGAAACTCACCTTGTGGCTGAGAAAGTTCAACGACCTGATGAATTGGCATTTGAGTCAGGCATTTCGATACAATACCTTGCACGCGAACAGCAATGATGACATCACCATTCTTTAACTGTTCAATCACTGAATAACTGCGCTGTTGACGTACACCTTCAATGACAACAGTGACTAAAATACTCTGCCCTGCTTTCAAATCTCGCGCTTTAAAGTTGAGATTAGGGCGAAGTCGAATTTTGAAAAAGTCTTCACTCAACGCATCAATCGCAATTACAGCTGCTTTTGCTCGTTTCCATGCCCACATTGGATTGATTTTTTCAGCAATAAAATCCACAAAATCTTCGCGGATCCATTCAGGTTGGTAAGTCATGATACTGCTCATTCTCATTCCTCTTGTGGGTGGTGTGATTGTTATTTGAATTTTATTTGAGTGAACATGTGTTCATGTAGTGAACGGTTGTACACTAAACTTATTTTCAAAATGAGTCAACATGTGTTCACTGACATTCGTCGTTTAATTTTGTATTTTTTGTTTTGTATTTTTTGATAGACTCGTCTCGACCCAATCCTTTAGGTAAACCAATGTCTATACGTGATGAACGCAAACAACAGAGCCGTCAGGCTTTACTCGATGCGGCTTTAAAATTGAGCACATCGGGCCGTTCGTTTAGTAGCATTAGTTTGCGTGAAGTGGCCCGTGAAGTCGGTTTAGTCCCAACTGCATTTTATCGGCATTTTCAAGATATGGATGAATTGGGTCAGGAGTTGGTCGATCAAGTTGCGCTGTATCTGAAAAATGTTTTACATCAGTTAGGGCAAGGTTTGGCACAAATGGATGCCAAAACAGAAAGCTCGATGCAGCTGTTTTTTGAAGCGATCGATCAAAACCCGACCCCGTGGATTTTTATGATTGCGGAACGCTGGGGTGGCTCTGATAGCGTGCGTCGTGCGATTGCACGTGAAATCGATTTTTTGGTGGTCGATCTTGCCGATGATTTGGAAAAGTTTGAAATCGTGCAGAACTTTAACAATGCCAATGATTTAAAAGTGTTGTCCAATATTCTGATTAATCTATGCTTTACTTGGGCGATGTCTTGGATCAGTTTGGGTCGTCAATACAGTGGCATGGAACTCGAACTGCAAAAACTGGTATTAAAGAAACAATCCGTGACTCAAGTGCATTTGATTTTTAAAGGCATTTCCAATTGGAGCGGTCAAAGTCCTGCTTAAATGTGCCCTTAAATCTAAGCCATAAAAAAACCCGCACAGTGCGGGTTTTTTTATATTCATATTGCATGAATTATTTTGCTTTACGCTCTTTTTCAACCAAATAGCTGATCACTTGGGTGACTTTGGCATCTTCACCTTGCACGATGTATTTACCATTCACCACCACCGCAGGTACACCCGTTAACTGAAGTTGCGCTGCCAATTTATTCGACTGACTCACTTTTGCAGTGATCGCAAACGAATTGAACGTGCTGTTAAATTTCGCTTCTGGAATACCGTATTTGGTAAAGAATTGCGCCTGTGATTTTTGGTCAAAAATTTGTTTATTTCCTTCGTGAATCGCATGGAACAAAGGCAAATGGGTTTTACGACGTACGCCCAAAGCTTCAGATGTATAGTAACCACGTGCCCCCATTTCCCAAACCGGATTCATCGCCGCTGGGGTACGAAGGAAATTCACATCTTTTGGAATTTTCTTCAACCATGCCTGCATATGCGGTTCAAGTTTGAAACAGTGTGGGCAACCATACCAGAAGAATTCACGGACTTCGATTTTACCCGGTACATCAACTTTGATGGGATTGGCAACCACGGTGTAATCTTTTCCTGCAACAAAATTTGCTGCCATTGCTGCACTGGTGAAACTCATCACTGCAGCTGCTACACCGCTTAATATCAATTTTTTCATTGAGTTTTTTATCCTCAGTATCATTTTGTTTAGCTTATGAGCTCACTATAAATCAAATATGGGAAATTGGTTTTCCTTCTGTGAAGTTTTTTTGTTGATTTATCGCTTTTTTCCAAAGAAACGCTACACTAACAGGGCTATACTAATTTTTTAATCTTCTATACAACACACTTTACTGAGGTCGCTCTAATGTCGCAACTCAATGTTGATCCACAAGAAATTGCAAAATTTGAAGCATTCGCTGCGATCTGGTGGGATCAGAATTCTGAGTTCCGCCCCTTGCATCAAATCAACCCATTGCGTCTCAATTGGATTGATGAACATGCTGGTGGTTTAAGCGGCAAAAAGGTGCTTGATGTAGGCTGTGGTGGCGGTATTTTGGCTGAAAGCATGGCACGCCGTGGCGCAGAAGTTTTAGGTATCGATATGGGTGCAGCGCCACTGAATGTCGCGCGTTTACATGCAGAACAAGAAAATGTCACCAATATTGAGTACCTCCAAGTGCCTGTTGAGCAATTGGCAGAAGAACAAGCAGGTCAATATGACGTAGTCACTTGCATGGAAATGCTCGAACACGTGCCTGATCCTGCTTCAATTATTCAAGCCTGCCAAAAATTGGTCAAGCCCAACGGTCACGTGTTCTTCTCGACCATTAACCGCAATCCAAAATCATATTTATTTGCCATTGTCGGTGCCGAATACATTCTGCGTATGCTGAAAAAAGGTACACACGATTACAGTAAATTTATTAAGCCCTCAGAATTGGCACATGATATTCGTGGTGCAGGTCTAAAACTCAAAGACATGACGGGTTTACATTACAACCCATTGACCAAAAACTATTGGCTTGCACCTAATGTCGATGTGAACTACATGGTCTATACTCGCAATGAAGGGGCTGAGTAAGTTCGATGAAAGCGGTCTTATTTGACTTAGATGGGACGTTGATTGATACGGCGGCTGACTTCGTCCGTATCATTCAAAACATGTGCCGTGAAGAACAGCGTGATGTCGTGGAGGCTGCATTAATTCGTACTCAGGTATCGGAAGGTGCACGTGCGATGGTGAAGTTGGTCTATCCTGAATTGGATGTGACTGATCCTATTTTCTTGGCGCATCGACAACGTTTTCTCGATATTTATGGTGAAGATATTGCGGTCGATACCGATCTGTTCGAGGGCATGTATCCCCTGCTCGATGCTTTAGAAGCAAAACAGATTCCTTGGGGCATTGTCACCAACAAACCGCGTTGGCTGAGTGAGGCTTTACTCAAAGCCTTAAATCTGACTGAACGTTGTGCCGTTTTGGTGTGCCCTGAAGATGTCAGCAAAACCAAACCTGATCCTGAACCGATGTATTTGGCCGCGAAGCAAATCAATTTGCCTGCTGAAACCTGTATCTATGTGGGAGATCATCCCCGTGATATTGATGCCGGACGCAATGCTGGCATGTATACCATTTTGGCAGCCTATGGTTATTTACCGTTAGAACACAAAGATGACTTAACAGCATGGCAAGCGGACTGTATAGTGAATGATGTCGAAGAATTACAGCAGGCTGTATTTAAGCTGTTGGATCCGCATCAAAAAACGGCTTAATTGAACAATAAATACAGTTTTATACTTAACAATCAGAACATGTATAGGAGGTCGCCCATGAATTATTCAGAATATCAACCTCGTCCAGATTTACTCAAAGATAAGATTATTCTTATTACGGGTGCCGGAGATGGGATTGGTCGTGCTGCTGCCATTAGCTATGCCTTACATGGAGCAACCGTGGTTCTTCATGGACGAACCATCAATAAACTTGAAGTGATTTACGATGAAATTGAAGGCTTAGGCGCACCTCAACCTGCAATTCTGCCACTGCAACTGTCGACCGCAGGGGCGCATGATTATGAGTTGCTGTATGACACCTTGGCACAGCAGTTTGGTCGTCTTGATGGGATTTTGCACAATGCCGGGATTTTGGGTTCACGTACTGAATTGGCGCATTATCCGATTGATGAATGGGATGATGTGATGGCAGTGAATTTGCGCGCACCGTTTATTCTGACCCAAGAATTACTGCCATTATTAGAAAAATCTGACAATGCTTCAGTAATCTTCGCAAGTTCTGGGGTTGGACGTGAAGCACGTGCTACTTGGGGTGCTTATTCTGTATCGAAGATTGCCATTGAAGCGGTGAGTCAAATTTTTGCCAAAGAAAATGTACATCCGAACATTCGCTTTAACTGCATTAACCCAGGGGCGACGCGTACCGCGATGCGTGCCAAAGCCTATCCAGATGAAGATCCAAAAACCTTACCGACACCTGAACAGCTAATGCCTGCTTACCTTTATTTGATGGGGGAAGACAGTATTGGCCTGAATGGTCAAAGTATTGATGCCCAAAGTTAATATTTCTGATTAAAAAAAGGAGATCTTAAAGATCTCCTTTTATTTTCTTTTAAAAACTAAGTTTGAAGTTAGTCACATAAATCGATCAATTTTATTTAGATTTCTATCGATTTCTTATCATCTAATTCATCTAAATAATGATTTACACGTTGTCTAAATTCTAATGGTTTTGCAATGTAAGGAATTGGAGCATTTGAACCTCCTATTCCTTTCACAATAATAGATCCAAAATTAAAAATACGACCTAAAATTCCTTGATCTACTCCTAGACTTTCTACTCTAGTCACTTTTAATTCAATTGTATTTCTACGAATTAAACCTGTCTTCGCTATAATTCTTCTATTAGTTATAGCTAATTCTGTAGTCCAGACATTAATAAATGCGATCAGTAAAAAAACAATCCCTATAAGCATAGGCAAAGTTATGATACCTAAAACAATGTACCAAAATTGAGACAGCCAAGATATAGCTAAAAGTTTAAGATGAGCTACAATAGAAAAAACTTTAATCTTTAAGACCATGCCAAAAACATATTCTGTCGATTTACGCGAAAAAGCCATGCAGTTTTATAAACAGTCAAAGCATAAATCTAAGACGTGCGAAATATTTAATATTGCCAGAACCACGCTCGATGATTGGATCCTGATCGAACAGCAGACTGGTCAACTCAAACAACCTAAGTCTCCAAATGTAGGACGTCCCTCAAAGATTCTGGACCTGCAAGCTTTTGAAGCATTTGTAAAAACAACGCCATTTACCCAAGCTAAAGATCTTATTCCTTTGTTTGAACAGAAATTCGGTTATAGCGTTGGCTATCATGTCATTTTAAAAGCTCTAAATAAGATGGGTTGGACGCGTAAAAAAAGAGTTTTCTCTACAAACAAGCCTGCAAGTTAAGCCGTGCTGTATTTGAATGGTGTTTGCCTCAGTGGAAGCAGCAATATGGTGAAGATCACATTCTTTATATCGATGAATCAGGCATCAATACCAATGAAACCGCAGAATATGGTTGGTCTCCAAAAGGTCAACGTTGTCATGCATTTAAGTCAGGTGGGCATGGCACGAGACTCAGTATGATCAGTGCGGTCAGATCAAATGCACCATTCAAGTTTACTCAACCTTTAGTTTTTCACGGTTCGTGTGATCGGAATATTTTTGTCTGTTGGTTGGAATATTTGTTGCAGGATTTAAAGCAAAAGGATGATCAGACTAAGAGTTATTTGCTGATTCTAGATAATGCATCCATTCATAAAGGTCGAGTAATTGATGACTTGGCAGCACGATATCAGATAAGAATTGTTTATCTACCTGCATATAGTCCTGATCTAAATCCTATTGAGAGAGCATGGTCTGTCCTAAAAAGTAAAGTCAGACATATGGTTGCCCATAGCAATAAAACACTTCCCGACGCTTTGGATATTGCATTCAAGATGATGTAGCTTATATTCTATACTTAGCTATACGTGTGCTTTTTCTAAAATTTTTTCATCTCGGCCTAAATTTGACTCAATATAACTTCCCATAAATCCCTCTAAAATATATTTAATTTTCCAAGCAGTATAAATTATATCCAATTTTTTTGTGGTTTTATCTGATCATTTTTATTCAATTAATTTTAATTTATCCTCAAAAGCACAGATTAATAAAACAATTAAAGATTTAAAATAAAAAAAGCCCAACTCTGAGTTGGGCTTTTTTTAATTCAATATTATCAATCAAACAAACGATCGAAGAACGATTTTTTCTTCGGAGAAGATTTGCTGTCTTCACCATCCATTGTGTCTTGTAATTCTTTCAGCAATTCACGTTGACGTGCAGTCAAATGCACCGGTGTTTCCACCACAACACGGCAAAGCAAATCACCTTGCATGCTGCTACGTACAGGTTTCACACCCTTACCACGTAGGCGGAACATTTTGCCTGTTTGGGTACCCTCAGGCACTTTCAAATTGACACGACCTTCAAGGGTTGGGATTTCAATTTCTTTACCCAAAGCAGCATCAGCAATGCTGATTGGCACATCCATATACAGGTCTGCACCATCACGTTGGAAAATCTCATGCTCACGCACTTGAACTTCAACGTATAAGTCGCCTGATTGACCATCACGAATCGCTTCGCCTTTACCACTTAAACGAACGCGATCGCCATTGTCCACGCCAGCAGGAATCGTCACTTCTAAGGTTTGCTGACGATCTTTCACCCCTGAACCATGACAGGTGTTACATGGGTTCTTGATGATTTTCCCTTGACCACGACAGGTGCTACAGGTTTGCTGAACTGAGAAGAAACCTTGTTGCATGCGTACTTGACCCGCACCATGACAGGTTTTACAGGTTTCAACATCATTTGGATTTTTAGAGCCCTTACCGTCACATGTTTCACATGGGGCAGGTGCAGTAAAGGTAATGGTTTTTTTGACGCCTTTTACTGCTTCTTCTAGGGTCAATTCCATCACATAGCGTAAGTCTGAACCACGCTTCTGACGTTGTTGACCACCACGACCACCACCGCCAAACGCGCCACCGAAAATATCACCAAACTGGCTGAAAATGTCTTCTGCGCTAAAACCACCGCCGAAGCCGCCGCCACCGCCCATACCACCTTCAAACGCTTGATGTCCCATACGGTCATACATGCTACGTTTTTCGCTGTCTGATAAAACTTCATAAGCTTCAGCAGCTTCTTTGAATTTATCTTCCGCTTCAGCGTTGTCTGGGTTACGGTCTGGATGATACTTCATCGCCAACTTACGGTAGGCTTTTTTAATTTCATCATCACTAGCGGTTTTAGATACGCCTAAAACCTCATAATAATCACGTTTAGCCATGTCTGGCGATGCTCCACAAAAATTTGAGATTACTTCACTGCGAAGTATGTTGGGGTCATACTCCGAGATTACAAGTCAGATTAAAAATTATTTTAGAATGCGGCTTTTTTCTGCATGTATTTGCTAAAGCCTTTTAACCACGCATTTAAAAGATAAAGCCAAGCAATCGCACTAAAGACGACACCAGTGACCGCACAGGCTTTCACCCACAGCACGCTGTCCCAGTAAATAAAACAGGCAGGAATAAACCACAGTGCCGCAAACACCGCCAAGATGATAAATAAAATCACACTGCGCATGACCCAGAGCGATTGAGCATTCATCCAGACTTCAACACCTTCTGCCTGCACCACTTTACGCGCCAAGAAATACGCGATAACAGCAGTGACAACAGTAAATAATGCAAGAAACATAAAAATGTAAGACAGGGTCATGTAACGACGGTGTCTTTCTAGATTGTCTTGCCCCATGGATACTTTCGACCTCAACAGACCACATGCTCAATTATTTTTTATGTGGTCCATTCATTATGTTATTTTGTGTTAAAAACTAGCGCCTACTATATTGAATTTTTAAAAAAATCGCACCTAGTAAAGCGTATTTCTACGCATTTTTTGTATCTTTTTTTACTTTAAACCACGCTGCATACAATGCCGGTAAGAAAAACAAGGTCAACAAGGTTGCAATAATCAAGCCGCCCATAATCGCCACCGCCATTGGGCCGAAGAAAATACTGCGCGACAACGGAATCATGGCCAATACCGCCGCCAATGCAGTCAGAATAATCGGACGTGAACGGCGCACCGTGGCATCTAAAATCGCCTCCCACGCCGGATGCCCTGCGCGAATATCTTGCTCAATCTGATCAATTAAAATCAGTGAATTGCGCATGATCATGCCAGACAAGGCAATGGTGCCTAGCATCGCCACAAAACCAAAAGGCTTATTGAACAAAAGTAAAAACAGCACCACGCCAATTAAGCCCAAAGGCGCCGTCAAAAATACAATAAAAGCACGAGCAATACTTTTCAGCTGAATCATCAGCAAGGTGAACACTACGGCTAAAAACAGTGGCATTCCGGCATTGACTGAGTTCTGCCCGCGTGCTGATTCTTCAACCGTACCCCCGACTTCGATCAAATAGCCACTTGGTAAATCGGCACGCAGGGTTTCGATCTGATCTTTCAGTTGATTCACCACGGTTGCCGGTTGCAAGTCGCTGCGGATATCGGCGCGTACGGTAATGGTCGGTAAACGATTGCGGTGCCAAATCAGACCATCTTCAAACTGATAGTGAATATCGGCAATGTGCGCCAAAGGCACGGTTCCGCCGTTCGAAGTCGGAATCGCAAGACTGGACAATGACCCAACTTCCGCCCGCTCCGCTTGATCCCCGCGCAAACGAATATCAATCAACTCGCGTTTTTCACGGTACTGATTGATCACCGCACCGCTAATGGAACTGTTTAAAAAGTTCGCTAAATCTAAACTGCTAACGCCTAACTGTCGGGCACGGTCTTGATCAATCTGTAAAGAAATAATCTTGCTGGGTTCACCCCAATCCAAATGTACATTGCTGCTGTTCGGATTTTCTCCAATGACTTTTGCCACTTGCTGTGCACGTTGGCGTACGGTGTTCAGGTCTTCACCCGAAACACGGAACTGGATCGGGTAACCCACCGGCGGACCATTTTCCAATAGCGAAACGCGTGTTCTTACCTCAGGCAACAATTTTTTAATATTTTGACTGAGTTCTTTACGGAGTTCATCGCGATCATCGAGTGAGGATGCTAATACCACAAATTGAGCAAAACTGGCTTGAGGGAGTTGTTGATCGAGCGGTAAATAAAAACGTGGTGAACCAGTGCCGACATAGGCGACGTAGTTATCAATGCCCTGTTGCTTGGATAAAAATTGCTCTACTTTTTTCACTGCTTGTTCAGTTGCGGTCAGTGAAGCGCCTTCTTCCAATTTCAAATCCACCAAAATTTCAGCACGATTCGACGGTGGAAAGAACTGCTGCGGCACCAACTTAAACATTAAAATCGACAATACGAACAGCCCCACGGTCGCTGCAATCACGGTTTTACGATAGGTCAAACACGCATTCACCATGCTTCTAAATTTTTGATAAGCCTTGGTCTGATAAGGGTCATGATGTTCCCCTTGATGATGAATCACCGCGATAGGTTCAGGCTGTTTACGCAAACGCGCCCAGAGTCGTTGATACCACGGCGCTTTTTGCGGCTGCTGATTAAAATCAGGCAATAATTTATCACCCAAATATGGCACAAATAATACCGCTGCAAACCACGACACCACCAAAGCAATGGTCACCACTTGGAAAATGGAACGGGTATATTCGCCGGTACTCGAGGCTGCCGTCGCAATCGGTAAAAAGCCTGCTGCGGTAATTAAAGTCCCTGTCAGCATAGGGAATGCAGTCGATGTCCAAGCAAAGCCTGCAGCTTTGATTCGGCTATAGCCCTGCTCCATTTTGATCGCCATCATTTCCACCGCAATAATGGCATCATCGACCAATAGACCCAGTGCTAAAATCAGTGCACCCAATGAAATTTTATGCAGTCCGACATCAAATAAGTTCATGCCGGCGAAAGTCATTGCCAAGACCAAAGGAATGGAAAATGCCACCACCAAACCAGTACGAAACCCGAGTGAGAAGAAGCTGACCAATAAAACGATAATCACCGCTTCAGCCAAGACTTTAATAAATTCGTGGATACTGCGTTGCACCGCTACCGGCTGATCAGAGACTTTTTCAAGTTTCATGCCTAAAGGTAGCGATTGTTGTAATTGGCTAAATTGGCTTTCGAGATTTTTACCCAGTGCAATGATGTCACCGCCCTTACGCATGGATACCGCAATCCCAATCCCGTTCTGTCCCATAAAACGCATACGCGGTTGTGCCGGCTCACTAAAGCCACGATAGACCTCAGCCACATCGCCGAGTTGAATGGTTTTATTGCCCACCAATAACGGCATGGTTTTGAGCTGATCAACATTTTTCAGTTGTCCACTGACCCGCACTTGAATACGGTCGGTGCCTGTTTCAAAAAAACCTGCACTGGCAATGCTATTTTGTTTTTGTAAGGCTTCTTGAATGGCAGTTACAGGAATACCCATCTGTGCCGATTTAGTGTTGGAAATTTCAATCCAAATTTTTTGATCTTGCAGACCCACCAAATCGACTTTACCGACATCTTTGACTCGTTGCAGTTGCAACTGCAAGCGGTCGGCATATTCTTTGAGTACGCCATAGTCAAACTCAGCACCGATCAACACATAGATATTGCCAAAGGTGTCGCCAAATTCATCATTGAAAAAAGGACCTTGTACCCCGCTTGGCAGTTGATGTTTGATGTCCCCGATTTTCTTACGGGCTTGATACCACACATTCGGCAACTCTTTGGACTTGAGTGAGTCTTTGGCAATGAAAGTCACCATCGATTCGCCGGGTCTTGAATAGGCGGTAATGCGCTCATACAAACCGGTGCTCATCAATTCTTTTTCAATACGATCGGTGACCTGTAGTGACACCTCTTGCGCCGTTGCCCCCGGCCAATAGGTTTGAACTACCATGACTTTAAAACTAAAGGGTGGGTCTTCACTTTGCGACAGTTTTGAATAGGAATAGATTCCTACAATCCCCATCAAGATCATGAAGTACAGCACCAGTCCTTTATTGTTGAGTGCCCATTCCGATAGATTAAAATTCCAAGAAGCGCGCATTAGTTCACTCCTGCTTGAGCAGTGCTGAACGCATTGAGCTGTGGCTGATTCTGCGCTTGATTCTGAGTTTGAGGCTGCGCTTGAAGTTGAGCATTGGTTTGAGCTTGCTTCTGAGTTTGATCCCGAGTTTGAGGCTGCGCTTGAGTATTGCTCTGAGCCTGCGCTTGAATCTTGACGCTACGATTGTCACAATCAATCGGGTGAATTTTTTGTTGTTCACGCAGTAAATGGACCCCGCCGACCACCACCCAGTCTGATGCTGTTAAGCCCGATAAAATCGTTGCGCTGTCACGCCCATAAGCACCGACAGTCACCGCCACTTTTCGGATACTGTGATCGGGATTGACCACCCAAACATAAGCTTGATTGTCATTGGCTGAAATACTGGATAAAGGCACATTCAACTGCTGTTGAGTTTGATGAGAAAAGAACACCCGCGCACTTTGACCCAGCTGTATAGCCGACTGCCCTTGTTTGAGTGCCACTTTGACTGAAAAGGTCCGTGACTGATCCGCAGCAGGGGAAATTTCACGGACAAAGCCGGCAAATTTATCTTGTGGCTTAGACCACAAAGTGATCCACGCATTTTGACCGACTTTGATTTCATTAATCGCTTGTTCAGGCACGCCAATCACCACTTCACGATCGCCATCGATGGCCAGTTGATAGGCCATTTGTCCGGCAGCCACCACTTGCCCCACTTCAATCTCACGTGCGGTAATGACTCCGCTTTTATTGGCAATCAATTGGTTATACTGAGTTTGGTTGCGACTGGTTGAGTACGCTGACTCGGCTTGTTTGAGTGAAGACAGTGCGGCTTTATATTGATTTTCTGCCACGTCGTATTGTGAACGACTGACCGCATTGATCGGCAATAATTGCTGATGACGGCGAAACTCTTGTTCAGCTATTTTCAGTGCCGATTGGGCATTCTCCAACTGCGCTTGTGCGGCACTTAAATTCAATTGTGCATCTTTGACATCAAGCTTGGCCAAGACCTGCCCGACTTTAACCCGTTGACCGACATCGACAAAGCGTTCGGTAATTTGTCCCCCGACCCGAAAAGCCAATGCCGTTTGCTGACGTGCTTGTACATCGCCGGCATAGCTTTTAAGCTGATCATGCGCACTGCTCGGCTGCGTGACCATCACAAATGGATGGCTGTCCGCTTCAACGTATTTCTTTTCACAAGCAGTCAACAGCACGCTACAACTGAGCAGTACACTCATCAGGACAAATTTTAAAGGGCTCATGTCAATTGCTCTTATTGAATTATTGGGTGTTGCATTATTGGCAGTCGAATGATTAGAGATTGAATAATGCGACGATATTTTTTAAGTTTTGGTCATATTAAATTGTTTATTTTTTAATTAATATACCGCAAAGTACATTAATTAAAAAATAGCCACTAAGTAAATGACTCAATTGACCTTATTTTTGGATGAACGCGCAAATGAATGTCGGCAGACCGAAAGACCTCAGTAAACGTAAACAGATCTTAGAGGCTGCAAAAACCTTATTTTTAAGACATGGCTTTCATGGCTCGAGCATGAATCAGATTGCGCTTGAGGCAGGCGTGACTAAGCTGACCATTTATAATCATTTTCAGGACAAAACCACGTTATTTGCTTGTGCGATTGCAGAAACCTGTGAAGCCTCAATCAACACCCGTCCAATTCATTTGGACCAACATTCAGATTTTAGTGAGGTGTTGTATCAAGTCTGTGCCTTGGCGCTGAATATTGTGAATCTGCCCGAAGCGATTAAACTTGAGCATTTATTATTAGAACTTGCGGCGGAACAGAATCCTTTGGCGGAACCGTTTTACAATGCCTCGCATCGACGTTTATTTAGCGTCTGGACGGATTTTTTTCGCCAAGCGATTGAATTGAAGTTTATTCAAGAGGCCTCCGTTGAACAGCAAACCCAGTTACTGTTGTCCTTATTGCTCGGGCATCGGCATCATGAAGTGTTGTTGGGCGTCAGAGACGTGCCAACAGCCGAGCAAGCCGATCAGATTATTCGAGATGCGATGGAGATTTTTTTACTCAAATATCAATTGAATGTGGAATGATGCTTAAAGCTCATCTTGATTGATCTTTGCAGGATGTGACTGCATTTCCGTGCATTATTTAATCGTGTTTGTCATTTTCACACCTGTCTTGCCCTGTCTTTGAATTACTTCCTTTACTCCCTTTTCATGTCGTACAGCTTTAACTCTATTGCATTGATGATCACTGTTAAAACTGGCATAAAACTTTCTTTTGAACAGAATACCCCCGACTTTTGTATGGAGAGACTTGGCATGGCATGAAATCGGGGTATATTCAAATTAAGAACAACCGAGGGTATAAAATGATTCAACAAATTGATGCACCGTTGCGTGAGGATGTCCGCTTACTGGGGAATCTTTTAGGAGATACTTTAAAAGAACAAGCTGGACAAGATTTGTTTAATCAGGTAGAGCAAATTCGCGCATTGGCGAAAGGCGCTCGAGATGGTCAAGTTGAAGCAGAAAAACAACTCGAACAGCTTTTCCTCAGCTTAGAAGACCATGAGATTCTGCCGCTGACCCGTGCATTTTCGCACTTTTTAAATTTTGCCAATATTGCAGAGCAGTACCATGTAGTGCGTAGTCGTCGCCAAAATGAATGTGATGACAGCGCGCTTTCTCCCAATGTCCTCGATCCACTGTTTAAAAAATTCAAAGACCAAGACATCAGTGCTGAACAGCTTTATCAACAAATTTGTGAATTGAGCATTGAGTTGGTACTCACGGCGCATCCGACTGAAGTCAGTCGCCGTACCCTGATTCAAAAATATGATGGTATTAACAACTGCTTATCCACCTTTGATCAGCAAAAACTGACCCCGAAACAACGTACACAAGTGTTGGCGGAGCTTAAACAACTGATCTGCTCGGCTTGGCAAACCGATGAAATTCGTCAGCATCGCCCAACCCCAGTCGACGAAGCCAAATGGGGCTTTACCACCATTGAACAAACCTTATGGGATGCGATTCCCAAGTTTGTGCGTGAACTCGATGCTTTGGTGCAAAGCCATTGTGAAAAAGCGCTGCCGCTGAATATCAATCCGGTGCGCTTTGCCTCTTGGATGGGCGGTGACCGCGATGGCAACCCTAATGTGACGCATAACATTACCCAAGAGGTGTTGTGGTTATCGCGTTGGAAAGCCGCTGATTTGTATGTGCGCGATATTGAAGACCTGCGTTGGGAATTGTCGATTCAACATGCCAGTTTAGAACTGACCGAAGCTTTAGGAAAAGCACACCCTGAACCGTACCGTGAATATTTACGTGACACCCGTGAACGTCTCAAAATTACCCGTTCATGGTTATCGTCTAAACTGCAAGGTCAGCATTCCGATGTCGATCGCAGTCGTATCATTCACCACAAAGACGAATTACTGCAACCGCTGCTGCTCTGCTATCGTTCATTGATCGAGTGTGGTTTACCTGAAATTGCCAACGGCAAACTGCTCGACTTTATTTATCGGGTAAATTGCTTCGGCATCGAATTACTCAAACTCGATATTCGCCAAGAGTCGGGTCGTCATCGCCAAGCGATTTCTGCCATTACTGAATATTTGGGCTTAGGCAATTTTGAAACTTGGACTGAACAAGCCCGTCAAAATTTCTTGATTCAAGAACTACAAAGCAAACGTCCGCTTCTACCAAAACATCTCAATGTGCCAGAACAAAGTCTGATTCAGCATCCAGATGTGCAAGAGGTGTTTGCCACCATGCGCACATTGGCAGAACAGCCGAAAGAAAGTTTGGGTGCCTATATTATTTCAATGGCAGAATATCCAAGTGATGTTTTGGCAGTCCTGTTACTACAAAAAGAAGCTGGCATTGAGCATCCGCTACGTGTGGTGCCGTTATTTGAAACCTTAAAAGACTTGGACGGTGCTGCCGAGACCATGAATACCTTGTTTAGTATGCATTGGTATAAACAGCATATTCAGGCGAAACATGAAGTCATGATTGGTTATTCGGACTCTGCCAAAGATGCCGGCTTTATGTCTGCCAACTGGGCCCAGTACCGTGCGCAAGAAGAACTCACTGCGGTAGCAAAAAAACATGGCGTGCAACTGACCCTGTTCCACGGTCGTGGTGGTTCGATCAGTCGTGGTGGTGCACCGACTCAACAAGCATTGTTCTCACAACCGCCGGGTTCAATCTCGGGTGCGATTCGTGTCACTGAACAAGGCGAGATGATTCGCTTTAAGTTTGGGTTAGAGGAAATTGCGCTACAGAACCTTGAAATTTATACCGCTGCAACGCTCGAAGCGACGTTACTGCCACCACCGGTGCCAAAGCAAGAATGGCGTGATTTAATGCATCAAATGACGGATTTATCGGTACAGGTCTATCGTCAAACGGTGCGTGACAATCCACACTTTGTACAGTATCTCAGAACCGTGACCCCTGAACTCGAATTGCAAATGTTGCCGCTCGGTTCACGTCCAGCCAAACGTAAAGTTAGCGGCGGCATTGAATCGCTTCGTGCCATTCCTTGGGTGTTCGCTTGGACGCAAATTCGTTTGATGTTGCCGGCTTGGCTCGGCACAGGTGCTGCGATCAACCAAGTGATTGATCAAGGGCAAAAACCACTGTTGGATGAGATGCTTCAAGCATGGCCGTATTTCCAAACATTGATTGATATGTTGGAAATGGTGTTATCGAAAGCCGACAGCAACATTGCGCTGTATTACGAATCTCATTTGACTGAAGATGAACATTTAAAAGTCTTGGGTGCAGAACTTCGCCAACGTTTGCACGATGCAGTCCAAACCTTATTGGCAATGAAAGGTGAATCGAAACTGCTCAGCTCGAATGATGTCCTCGATCAATCGATGAAGATTCGTAAACCCTACTTGTTGCCTTTACATTTATTGCAAGCTGAGCTGATGAAACGTCGTCGTGAATATTTGGCTGAACGTCATGCTGAACATACCCCTGTCGATCATGCTTTGATGGTGAGTATTGCCGGAATTGCAGCTGGTCTACGCAATACGGGTTAAGCATTTTAACTCTTAAAATCCATAGGGAGCACTGCTCCCTATTTTTATATCTTGTTCATTTTTAAAATTTTATTTTATTGAATATCCGTTCATGCTGATGAAATGACTATCTAAGTTCGGTGGTTTTATTTATGCTAAGCAGTAACAATACATAAGCGTCCCTGCTCAATAAAATTCGGATCGGCATTTCAGAACAGGACCAACATGATGACAATATGCTACAAATAACACGGACATTTTTCAAACAACAACGACAAGCGTTTAAGCACAGCTACGTCAATTTGCTTGAAGTCAACAATATTCAAAAATCACGTGTGGTCAGTTGTGTACTGATCTTTTTTCATGCCTGCTTTTATTTTTCTATTTTTGCACATCACGATTTTGTACTGTTTAATCCTGAGCATATTCCACAAATCCTAAGCTGCTTTCAACTGTTTATTCTGATTTCAGTGCTGTTATTTGTCAGTAGTTATTGGCTTCAACCGACACGGCGCAGTGAGTTCATATTCCCTATCCTGTGTGTCGGTTTCTATAGTGGTTCTTTAATGATGGTTGGCTATATCGCTGGCATGATGACCATCTTGACCGGTGTATTTACCATGGGTTCGATCTTGGCAGGGCTATTGCTGTTTGAACGTAAAATCATGTTCTATGCCTCTTTGCCATGTATTGCGGTATTTTATGTGACTACTTTACTTACCGTAGTTAACACCCTGCCCTATGCGCCACTGTATCAAGCCCATAGCATGATGGTGGCAGAAACCCAGACCTATACCTTATTGGTCAATCTATTTGCCACCACCTTTATTGCTATCGTGCTGGTGACGCTGTTCAATTCATTTTTAGAGCGTTGGCGCGATCGGGAACGTAAACAACAACACTTGATGACCCTTGATCCTTTGACTCAGATTCTAAATCGACGCGGCATCTCAGAACAGTTTCAACGCATGCAGCAGCGCGATACAGCACAATGTAATCCGCTATGTGTCGCCATGATCGATATCGATTTTTTTAAAAAGATCAATGATCAATATGGGCATGATGCCGGTGACCACGTGTTAATCCGTGTGGCACAGATCCTTGGTTCAAATCTGCGTGAACAAGATCATTTGGGGCGTTTTGGTGGAGAAGAATTTATTGTGATATTTGAGCAGACTGATATTAAGCATGCCCAACAAATTTTAGAACGTTGCCGGAAAGCGATTGAAGAGCATGAGTGTATCTATCAAAAACACATCATTCGTTTCACTGCCAGTTTCGGATTGGTTCAAATCTCCTCTCAAGATTTGGATGAACAGCGCGTGATTTTCAGTGCAGATCAGCAACTTTATCGGGCAAAGCACAGTGGTCGTAATCGAATTTGTGTAGATCAAGTTTAAATAAAAAAAATCAAAGACTCAAAAATTAAGCAATCAGACTTTTGTATTAAACCAATATGATTTTTTAATTTGCTTGAATTTAATTCAATTTATTTAAAAGTAGCCTGCTTTGACCCTTGTTTTATATAAGATAAGTTTTTACCACTCGGTAAAAATATAATAAAAGTCATAGCATTAGTTTTAATGTTTTTTCAAATGAGGGATTTTTTCTGACAAAAACAGGCGTATGATGTGCACAATTTATCTATTGAGTGCTCATTTTATGTCCAATTGGTTTCCCGAATGGCGCCCTTACCAAGGTAACGCTGAGATACGTCCAATCGGTACAAATGAGTATTTACCGCCTGCACAGAGCGCTGTGTTGGGTGTGCAACATGTATTTGCGATGTTCGGTGCCACCGTCCTCGCGCCTTTCCTGATGGGATTCGATCCTAACCTGGCGATTTTTATGTCAGGGATCTGCACCATTTTATTTTTCTTGATCACTGGTGGTCGTGTTCCAAGTTATTTGGGTTCTAGCTTTGCCTTTATTGGCGTGGTGATTGCGGCTACCGGCTATACCGCCTCAGGTTCAGGTTTACCCAATGTCAACTTACCACTAGCTGCAGGGGGCATTATCGCCTGTGGCGTGCTGTATGCCCTGTTTGGCTTTATTGTCATGGCAACAGGAACACGCTGGATTGAAAAACTCATGCCACCTGTGGTGACCGGTGCGGTGGTGATGATCATTGGTCTAAACCTTGCCCCGGGAACAGTTAAAAATGTCGCGGGTAATTCATTCAATATGTGGATGTCTTTGGTCACAGTCTTGAGCATGGGCTGTGTAGCGGTGTTTAGTAAAGGTTTACTGCAACGCTTATTGTTGTTGGTCGGTTTATTGACGGCTTACCTGATCTACTATGTGGTCAGCAACGTGATGGGTTATGGTACGCCAATTGATTTTGCCTCAATACAAAATGCCGCATGGTTTGGTGTTCCTACTTTCCATTCACCTCAGTTTGATTTTAATGCCATGTTGATTATTGCGCCGATTGCGCTGATTTTATTGGCAGAAAATTTGGGTCATATTAAGGCCGTGGGTGCGATGACGGGTGAAAACCTCGATCCGCATATTGGCAAAGCCTTTGTGGCTGATGGTCTTGCAACCACTTTATCGGGCGGTGTCGGTGCACCCGGTATGACCACCTATGGTGAAAATATTGGTGTAATGGCCGTGACCCGTGTCTATTCCACGATTGTGTTTGCGATTGCTGGTGTGTTTGCAGTATTGCTCGGTTTATCGCCTAAATTTGGTGCGGTGATTCATACCATTCCTGTGGCGATCTTAACTGGGGCTTCAATTGTAGTGTTTGGTCTGATCACCATTGCTGGTGCCAAAATTTGGATTGAGAACAAAGTTGATTTTTCTCAAAACAAAAACCTGATGGTGGCTGCCGTGACCATTATTTTAGGCACTGGAGACTTCGCTATGGAATTTGGTAGCTTTAACTTGGGTGGGATTGGGACGGCAACGTTTGTGGCGCTGATTTTAAACTGGTTCTTTAGTTTAAGAGAAAAAAATGCCGATTAAGCATTTGAGTGCTTCCTAAATCGATGTTAAAAAGTAGCCTCAAGGCTACTTTTTTTATGCTCAATCATTTTGATATTTTGATCAACCTTTGATAATTTTTGCGCTAAATCTCGTTATGATAAGGTCACTTAATCGCCATTTTTTAGGAACATGGATGCGCCTGGATTTTTTTGATTTTCAGCTTTTTCTGAATGTGATGGAGTGTGGCAGTTTGACCAAAGGTGCAGAACAGAGTGCCATTTCCCTGCAAGCGGCCAGCGAACGCATCAAAAAAATCGAACAGCAATTCCAAGTCAGTTTATTTACTCGGCATGCTTCCGGGGTCAAGCTCACCCTTGCCGGGCAAAGTTTTGCCGAACATGCGCAACAACTGATGCAACAGTCACAACAGCTCGAACAGGCGATGCTGCCCTTTGCAACAGGCACACACTCCAGCATGACCCTATGGTGTAACTCATCGGCACAAAGTGAGTATTTACCGGCACTGTTGCCGCAATATTTGATGGAAAATCCGCAACTGCAGATTGAATTGAAAGAAGCGGAAAGTACCGATATCGTGCATGCCTTACAACAAGGCAGCGCCAAGTTGGGCTTGATTTCAAGTTTCTTTGATACGCAAAATTTAAAAAGCTTGGCCTTTGCTGACGACCCTTTGGTGCTGATTTGCCCGATCGATCATGCATTGACGCACAAACAAAGTCTGCATTTAAAAGACACGTTACAGTATGCCTTTGTCGGACTGATGCAATACCATTCCTTACAACAGTCGATTGAGTCCCAAGCCAAACTGTTAGGCTTTCCCATTCAATATCGCTTACGTTTACCCAACTTTTCAGCCATGGCACAGGTGGTGTCTAACGGCGTTGGGATTGCGATCATACCCAAGCGTGCAGCGCAACGTTTAGGGCCTCATTATGCTTTTCAACAGGTGGCATTATTCGGTGAATGGGCCAACCGACAACTGTTATTGGCAGCCAAAGATTTTGACCAACTGCCGCAAAGCTATCAGCATTTCAGTCAATTTTTAATTCAAAACAAAGCTCATGTCCTTTAAAACCGAGTACATCACTCATCATTTTTTGGCTTTAAGCTGAGGCATTACAGCCAGCCCAATTGATGCAACACCATATACAGACCAAAAATCACCAAGCCGGCAAAAAATACTTTACGAAATTTCTGTTCAGGAATGCGATAACGGATTTTGGTGCCCAGCCACATCCCGATTAAGGCCGGAAGCAAGGCAATCAACGACATTTGATAATCAATCGGGGTATCTTTGACTGGATGCAGATGTAAATACACTGCCAAGCATAAGGTGGACACAGTAAAAGCCAACCCCAAGGCTTGAACCAATTCATCGCGCTTTAAATGTAAAGATTGCAAATACGGCACCACCGGAATCACCACCACACCGGTGGCCACGGTCAATGCACCACCCAAATAGCCCATGATCGGAGATAACCAATGTTCATGTTTGGATACGTTCGGCATGCTTTTGGCAAATAAGCCATACACACCATAAAGTGCCAACATACCGCCCAATAAGGCTTCACTGTGAAAACTGCCATGCCCCAAAGTCGGGAAGACACTCCAAGCTGAACCCACGATAATCCCGAGCAATAAGGGCCAAAAACGTCGTATCAGTTTCAGCACCTGCCCTTCTGCAAACAACTGCCAGACATTGGTCACCATAGAGGGAATAATCAGTAAGGTCGCTGCTTGAAATGGACTGATGACTAAGCTCAATAGTCCCATCGATACCGCAGGTAAACCGAGGCCAAGGGTGCCTTTAATCATACCAGCAAGGGCAAATACAAAAATTACAAAGGCAAGCATAGGCTGTCCGCATCACAGAGAATGTTCATGCTATAAAAATGAAAGGACTTTTCCTATTCGTATTTTTTGAATTGAGCCTCAAGCAAAAATTGAGGCTACAGTTATTTGTACTGATTAAAATCTAGAAATAAAAAATGAGGCCCGACGGCCTCATGATTAAAACAATGGATAAGCTGAATAAAAATTGAAGCTTGAACTTAAATCCTTAGCTTAAGGACGAAACTCTTTCAGCTCACGTTGAATAAAATGCTGAATCAAATCGCGATAAATATTTTCCACTAAGTTTGGATCGACACTGTGTTCTTGCGCCAAATGTCGCACCTTTTGAATCACTTGTTCAGAACGTTCAGGCGATTGTACGTCTTGTTCTGAACGTTTAAAACGCACAGCTTGGTCCACATAATGCTGACGGCTCGCGATCAGCTCTACTATGGCTTGGTCAATTTGATCTATTTTTTCACGCGCTTGTGACAGCGACTGGCACTTTTCGTTATTCATCTTCACTTGATTCTGCATGTTTGTGCTCTAAGTCATTATCAGATTTGTACTTTTGTTCTAACACATTACTGAAAATACTTTCAATCATCCAGACACGATATAAGCTATTAAACACATAGCTTTTACCATCAAGACGCAATTCAATCACCGGAAAGTCCGGTTGTGACTTCATTTCACAGCTTAAATCATTGTCTTTAAGCTTTTTCTCAATATCGTCTTCAGTCAGTTGTTCGATATGGAGTTCACGTTGGATTTTGTGTACATGCGCCCGGAAAGACAAGTCTTTGCCTTTGGCCCACACTGATTCCAAAATTCGATACATCACGTCAGTGCGCTGCTCTTCTGGCACGCTATAAAACAACTTGGCAATGTTCAGGGTCGCAGGCTCAGTTGGACGACAGAACGGCGTGAATTGCACCCCTGTACGTTTCGATAAGCGTGTCGCTAAACTCCAATCAAACAAATCACGCCCTTTATAACTCAGCGGATAGATTTTGAGATCGATGTCATAGTAATCGGCGAGTTCTTCTTTGATATAGGCCAACAATAACCAACTGATCGGGTCTTCTAAGGCTACATATAAATCCAGCTCGGGATTCATTTCCTGAATTTCACTCAGCTCTTCTGCATCATTCATCAAATGCTCACGCCATTCGATATGATTGATCAAAAAGATCGGATTACCGGTGAGTAATTTTTGTTGTTTTAGACGGCGGGTTAAGCGCAGTAAATCATCCACTGCATGATATTTACGTCCGCCGATTTCAAAGTAACTGGCAAGCACGGGCGTATGTTCAAACTGACGTTCTTCAACCTGCTGTTCTTTTTGATGCTGACTCGCCATGACATACAAGGTACGTAATTTTCCATACTGTTGTTGCCACAACATGTGAAAGACATCTTCGAGTAAATATAAGAAATTTTGATCTTTCAACGGGGTGTTTCGAAGAATTTTTTCCGCTTGCGCCAAAGCCTCTGCACTGGGCAATTCAGGCTTTTCATTGTCAAAACCAAAACGATGTTGATACGCTAAAATTTGCGCATCACGCAAACTATAATCGCGCCACTCGTCTGCGGTCATGCCATTGGGAGCTTCGGCTGCGGTGTCTGAAATAATGATCTTTAAGGGCTTAATTTCTTCACTCAAAATCTCATTCAGCTGGATCAATTGCTGTACTGCAAGATAGCTATACACATCATCCAAACGTAAATAAATACGCAGTCCCTGAGCAGTGGACAATGCCTCTTGGCGAATCGGTTTTTGATAAAACCAACTCGATCGGAGGGGATCGAACCAACGGCGTAACAGTGACATGAGAGAAAGCCTCGAATTAATACCCGATAAAGATACGTCATGAAAATACGCATTTAATACAGCGTATGCTAAATTCACAGTGAGGGATGGGTTTCACTGTAAAATAAATGTAATTTGATCTAAAACTTATATCAATTCAAGCCCAAATGTTCAATGATCTGGTTTAAATTTAAATCAAAACATCTCGACCAGATTTGGCTATTCTCAACTGATTTAACGACAAATTTCTGTATACTGCATAAAAAAAGCACTCTTTAAAGAGTGCTTTTTTGACATAAAATCTAAAGCGACTTAGAGTTCACGCACTGCGCCTTTTGAAGCACTGGTGGTGTGCATCGCATAGGCTTTCAATGCTTTCGAAATTTTACGTGGACGCTGTTCAGCAGGCACCCAACCTTTGGCCTCTTGCGCTGCACGACGTTCAGCCATCACAGCATCATCGACCGCCAAGTGAATGCTACGGTTTGGAATATCAATTTCGATACGATCGCCATCTTCAACCAAACCAATCGCACCACCTTCCGCCGCTTCAGGCGACACGTGACCAATCGATAGACCTGATGAACCACCAGAGAAACGACCATCGGTCAGCAATGCACAATCTTTACCTAAACCTTTCGATTTTAAGTAACTGGTTGGATACAACATTTCTTGCATACCCGGTCCACCACGTGGACCTTCGTAACGAATCACCACCACATCACCTGCGGTGATTTTGCCACCCAAAATCGCTTCGACTGCTGAATCTTGGCTTTCAAACACGCGCGCTGTGCCGTTGAATTTCAAAATCGAATCATCCACACCAGCTGTTTTCACAATACAGCCTTCAAGTGCGATGTTGCCGTAAAGTACCGCCAAACCACCATCTTGTGAGAAGGCGTTTGCGACATTACGAATCACACCATTGTCACGGTCACCATCTAAACGTGAGTAGTAACGGTCTTGTGAGAATGCCGTTTGTGTTGGTACACCGCCCGGCGCTGATTTAAAGAAGGTATAGACCTCTTCGTCTTCAGTACGCATGATGTCCCATTTGTCTAAAGCATCTTTGAGGGTTTTTTCATGCACGGTTGGTACCGAGGTATCGAGTAATCCTGCACGATCTAGCTCACCCAAAATCGACATGATGCCACCGGCACGATGTACGTCTTCCATATGCACGTCTTGTTTTGCCGGTGCAACTTTACACAGTACCGGCACTTTACGTGACAAACGATCGATATCGGTCATGGTGAAGTCGACTTCTGCTTCATTGGCTGCTGCCAATAAGTGAAGTACGGTATTGGTTGAACCACCCATTGAAATATCTAGCGTCATGGCATTTTCAAAGGCGGCTTTGCTGGCAATTGAACGTGGCAACACGCTGTAATCATTTTGCTCATAATGACGTTTGGTGATCTCAACGATCAACTGACCTGCTTTTTCAAATAGCTTTTTACGGTTGGCATGCGTTGCAAGTGTTGAACCATTGCCCGGTAAAGATAAGCCTAAAGCTTCAGTCAAACAGTTCATTGAGTTTGCGGTAAACATGCCTGAACATGAACCACAAGTTGGACATGCTGAACGTTCATAGGCTGCCACTTCTTCATCTGTGAAGCTGTCATCGGCTGCCACGACCATTGCATCGACTAAGTCGATTGCATGTTCATTGCCACGGATTTTGACTTTACCCGCTTCCATTGGACCGCCTGACACAAACACTACTGGAATGTTCAGACGCATCGATGCCATCAACATCCCCGGGGTAATTTTGTCACAGTTCGAGATACAGACCATGGCATCGGCACAGTGTGCATTGACCATGTACTCCACCGAGTCCGCAATCAGGTCACGTGATGGTAATGAATACAGCATTCCGTCATGTCCCATCGCAATGCCGTCATCGACTGCAATGGTATTAAATTCTTTTGCCACACCGCCTGCTTGTTCAATTTGACGTGCCACCAATTGACCTAAGTCTTTTAAATGCACATGACCGGGTACAAACTGAGTGAAGGAGTTCACCACGGCAATAATCGGTTTGCCAAAATCTTCGTCTTTCATACCGGTTGCACGCCATAAGCCACGTGCGCCAGCCATATTTCTTCCGTGTGTCGATGTTTTTGAACGATAGTCAGGCATAGTTATTTCCAACAAGTTGTGCTCGAAATGAATTCTTTGATTCACTCTGGCTGAAGGGTACTTAATATAAAGCTAAATCAGTTGTTGCAAATAGACAGTTTACTACAGCTTAATGAGGAACAACTGATCGAAATATAAAAGCCACACAGGCTTTGTATTTCACTTATAAAGAATAGGAATTGGATAGAACTAATATAGCGCTATAGACTCAATTTAAATACAAAACTTTCATGAATCTTTTTTTAATTTTGTATAAGTAAAATTTATCAATAGTTATCTACTTCACTTCATGGATAGCTCACACTGATAATCGCTTGACTGTTGACTAGGCCTGCAAGTGTAGGATCACTCGACAATTTATAATAAGAAGCTCTAAAATTTTTGGTTATAAAAACATAGGTCTTAGAATTTGTTGTTGTACCAAAATTGAAACCAGCATTGTAATAGACGGGCCTATTTAAATCTGTATCCTGTACTTTTATACCGACGTTGCTTTCAGTATTGGTATTTTTCAATACGAAAGACGTATTATCCACTTGATTATTATCAATCATCATACCCGTGAGCGTGCGGGCCACGCCTTGAGGATTACACTTGGCAACCACACTAAATGCAGTTGCACCAGCTTCAGCCCCTGCACCATTTAAGGCAATATCGGGAATACTGGGTAAAGTGACCGTTTGATTGTCTATTTCACAGGTTTTAATCGGTGCTGGATTCACATTTAACCATATTTTTGTCTCCTGACTAATTGTAACTTCTGAACCGCCTAGGGCTGCTGTCCTATCTCGCATATTCACAGTTAATACACCGATATTAATTGGAATATTATGAATTGATGTTGTGGGAATATCCGTGAAATAGAACCTGACTTGGGTGATATTTAAATCTTGCCCAAAGTTAATAAGATTTGAGTTAATGATAAAGTCTTTTGTACCCAGCCAAGCTGTCAAGTCATCTTTAAACCAAAAGCTAATATAGGCATGATTATCTATAAATTCATTACCTGTATTTTTTATTTTAAAAAATAGATAACCAGTACCGTCAAAGCTTGTAGAACGACTACTATCGATATTACTGTTACCCGCAAATGCATTAAACTTTGAAATTTTCCCTACGCCTGTTGACACACCTAAATCGCTGGTACAATTGATTAAATTTTTACTTTTAATCTCATAACTATAAAAATCATAGATATTATGACTGTCCTTATAGTTCATATCCACACTGAACGTGTTATAAATATGAGGAGATCTGTCTGCATGCAAATAACTTGAAAGCTGGCCTTGACATGTGAGCTTTGCATGCGTTGTTGAACAAAAACTGAATATGATGAGAAAAAGGCTAAAACCCATATTAATTTTCATTTTTACACTCAACATCTAATATTAATAATTTTCTAATATTTTTTTGATTTTTTCTCATAGCATCAATTTTGCATAATTGAGGGGATTGTTCACCCCACTTTATAGTCCCTCCGGTAGTCACTATATCGATATTATTTAAGAAGATCTGATTAGACTGTCCAAAAACACCAATAATATGATCCTTTGAGTCTTTAACTTGAGTCCCAATCGGTACTTTATTGTTGTTAGAGAGTTGAATATTTAAAATAAGATTTGAAATTGCATTGGCTTTAAATTTAACCAAACTAGAACTATAACGTCTTGGAATAACTTCAGCTTGATTCGAGCTTAATTCAACATCTAGCGGCAAATGGTTGCTGTCTAAACCCACGTTATTTAAATCATAGGGCGTCAGACTCGAATAAATCGCATTGCCAAAACGATCTATTTTGGCTCCTTGGTTATTTTGAACATAGGCACCTTTAGCCCCTTTAGCATGGATAATTGCGAAAGTGTCTGAAAGCTGATTTGTCAAAGTTAACCCATGTCGATGCAATACAGCTGCGCCATTGAGATTGATACCGAGCTGTTGCTTCTGGCTATCGACCACTGTGGTATTTAAATTCAAATTTGCTTGAGTTCGATTGTAGTTTAAATTGGCTGCGATGGATGATTTGGATTGATGCTCGATGCGTGAATGATTGGCAGATACAGAATATCCAAATTGATTATGTTCCCCCCCGCTTCCAGACATCCCAATAAAACTATTGAGGGGATTTCCGGCAGTGTTGGCCTGTTGAGCAGTAGAGTAGACGTACAGCTTTCTTCTTTTTAAATCTAATGGAATATTTAAACTGGCGTTCCAACGTGTTTCATTTTGATCTGTAGAGACATTGGAATTTTGGCTTACACTCAATGAGTAATTGAGTTTGTTCCAAAAATTGGAGTAGCCCAAACTCAACTGATCATAACGATTGCCTGATTTCCAATAGTTATTTCTTGAAGTACTGAGATAAATAGAGCCGTATTTAGACTTTGAAAAATTTTTACTTAATGAAATATTAAATTGATTTTTTAATTGATCATTGTCTTGATAATCATCTATCTCAAATTGATTTAAATCTTGATAATTCAATTTGGAAAAAACTTGACTCAGTGTGGTAAATTTTTTGGATTGGTAAATTGAATTTAAACTCAAAAAACTGTTCAGCGGGAGATAATGGTATTGATAAGAAAGTCGATATTGTTGACCATGAATTTTCTGTTCAAATAAATTTTCTACTGAAAAATCTGTTTCTAATTTTATAGCGCCCATAAAAGTATTAACCCCTAGACCCAATGCATAGTCTTGGTAAGGCTCACTATAATTCGATCCGGCATTTAAAGTGAGATAGTTGGATAATCCATACTGCATACTGAATTGTCCAATGTATTGATCACTCGTGATTTGAGTTAAACGATATTTACCAATCGAGCTTGAATAATTAAACTGCCCGATGCGTACCAGGTTCATATTGCCCTGTAACGGCACCATGAAACTATGTTTTTCGCCGCCATTTTCAGTGACCTGAACCTTCAAATCACCATCACTCGACATCGCAACTAAGTCGTTAATTTCAAATGTACCAGCAGGTACACTGCGCTCAAAAATTTTATTCCCTCTTTGGAAAATACTGACCAATGCATTGGTATTGGCTATTCCTCGAATCACAGGGGTATATAAACGTAAAGAATTGGGTAGCATACTGACATCTGAAGCTAACTGAATCCCACGCATGGGTACAGTCTGATTCATATAATTCTGAGTCAGTAGATCGCCCAAAGTTAATCTTGATTTTAGCTTCAACAGATCCGTTGAAATGCTATGCGATGAAGCATGATAGCTTTTTAAATCATGATCTTGTGAATCAAAATAACCCGAGTGTCGATAGTTCCAGCCGAAGAGGTTGGCTCCTCCGTTGACACTGAGATAAGAACTGGACTGATTTTTAGCTTGATGATCGATACTCGAATAATGGGAATATTGATACGCTAAAAATGCTGAACTGACGCCTTTATCAAATTTATCCGGTGGGATATAGCCATGAGGACGCTGATTGATTAACACCAACGGCAAAGAGATCTGTAAAGATAAGTTACTTTGATCTAAATCATAATAGGCATCTGGGCTTAATTCCTTAATGGTTAAGCACTCTTTCTTTGGCAATTTTTCAATGATTTCTTTTTTTAAATCTAAATTTTTTAATAGGTTTTCATCAATACATAAAACGGCTGTGGACGATGAGTCTAAGTGTTTAAAACTGAGTAGCTGTTCACCAATAGCTTGCTGATTAATTTTAGTATTGAGTGAGTAGACACCCGTATTAACAGCATTAGCTTGCGCTATCTTGATGATATCACTGTCAAATTGTGCCCCCCCAAAAAAAGAGCGAGTGTCGTATGAATAAATTTTACTGCTGACTAAAAGTTCGATTTGTTTTTTTTCATCATCAGAAGACTTAGTTACTTGCGCATGTGAAATGCTTGCAATGGAAGTAAAAAATAATAATGAATAGAAACACTTAATCATGTTTTATTTATTCAATATTTTTTTCGAAATTTTGTACTGCGCCATAATCGTTAATTAGACCATACTCAATTTTTTTAGGCGTAAATTCAATTTTAGGACTTAATTCTTGAGTTTCGAAAGGTTGAATTAATATAGATTCAGGATATTCAGATTTTTTTTGATCAGCATTCAGTCTTAAATATTGAAAATTTAAGTAATAGGCTGAATTATTATTGATGACTATTTTCTTTTTTGATAGATCATAATTTACATTCGCAGATTTGAATGCTTTTTCTTGGGTTGTACTCAATTTAACGGGTCTATAGAAAAATTTTATTCTCGACCGGATGGAGATATTTAATTTATTTTGTGCTTTATCTGATTCTTCAACTGCTGGAATATCTAAGATATTAAACCAATACATGGTCTCACGATCTTGAGGAAGTTGTTCAGCCTTATGCGCAATCAGACGAATCATTTGACCTTTTTTAGGTAAGACTTGCGTGACCGGTGGCGTTAAAATAAATGGAATTTTTCCAGCTTCTGGAATAGATGATGGATTACCATCATCTAACCATGACTGAATCAGCGAGGGATGCTCACCCGGATTACTCAATTGAACCGTCACCGAGCTTTGGTTTGAAGGGTAAATGATCCGCGTGCCTGTAATTACAACACCCGCATGAATATTTTGTGAAATTAAATAGATTGCAAGAGAAATCCCTTGAATAAAATATTTCATTTATAACCCTTCAAAAATACAATAATAATTTAAGTTTTTATTTATAAATAATATTGTAGGTTACAGTCCCTCTCACTTCACCTTCGCCTGCCGTATTTGTAGCGAAATACTGTGCATAGTATTTATAACTTTCATTGTCTGCAGAAACTGATAATTGTTGTGCTGCTCCAACCAATTTAATGTCAATGACATCTTCTGTGCTATTGAGCAATTGAATATCGACATTGCTTGCACCGCCCGTTTGTAAGTTTTTCAAACGTCCATCTGTATTCACTTTACCTGTATCGTATTCAAAGTAAGGAACTGCAAATTTATTTGCACCCTCAACCACTTGAACACATTTGTTACCATTCCCGTCGGTTAAGTTAATGGTGAATTCTGTTTTTCCTGCAGTTGTATTTGCTGCAGCCAAATCAGATTTACTCACAACAGGCAATGTCACAGTATCGTTAGTAGAGCCTGAAGAACCGCCTGATACGCTTCCCGCACATGTTGTTGAATTCACAGCACCAGTAAAGTTGATGGTACCTGTGGCTGCAAAAGCTGATGATGAAATCCCGAGCACCATCACTAAAGATGCATTTATAATGTTTAAGTTCATTGTATTCCCCTATTTATTGAACTTATTAATATTTCCTTTGTATTGCATTTAAGATTTTATATATTGATATTTAAATAAGCAATAGTTTATATATTAATCAGAGTATTTTCGTCGGAATTAATTTTATTTAAAAAATTACTTCATATAACAATTAATCCTCCTTAACAATATTTTAAATTTATTAAATTCAAATATATTAAGGAGGATTATTATTAATGCGAGCTTAAGTGATTATTTAATTCTTAATTAAGTAAAGGCCTGTGCATTGCTTCGCTTCTGCATCCGTACATAGCTCTGCAGATTTTTTAGATACCCATTTTAAACCCAGACGAATATCTGCATCGGTATAATTAACTTTCTCATTACCGCAACCCGCTTGCTGGTTATCGGTTTTAATTTTCATTGCCAATACATCTAATAACTGAGGCTCTTTGCTTCTGAGTACAGCAAATTCACCTGTCATTTTCTTTTGTTTGGAAGAATAGGTGACTTGTCCAGGCTGCTTAAATTCATAGTTTTCAGTACATTGAGATTTAGCGTTAAAGACGGACCATTTTCCCCAAAAGTCTTTGTCCAAGTTGACCTGACTCTTTTCAAATGCTTGAGCATTCATCGCTAGAAATAAGCCTAAACTTGCCATGACTATTTTTTTCACGTTACATTTCCCCTATGTCGTTTTTTTAATGTTCAGGTCTTAAATAGACTGAACAATTTTTTCCTAAAGCATCATCACAAAAATAAATTTTTTGATCTGCGCCTTTTTTCAAGAAATTAGTCGTTGAGGTACCCGCTTGATTAACAGAACTGCCTGTACAATCCGGTTTTTGATTATCCGTTTCAAAATGAATCACCATAGCGGGCAATTGAAAATCGTTGGGTGAAATGATGTATTGATAAGTACCCGTAACTCGTTCTTGAAGACTTTGGATACTGACCTCACCATTGGGCTTAAACTGATACTGTTCAACACAGGCAATGCCCGGTTGGATCAGCCCCCAATGCTGATGTTGTTTTAAAGTCTCCACGACACTCAACTCTTGAGCCTGTGTTTGACTTGTGATGGCACATAGCGTACTCAAGAATAACGTTGCAATGACCTGAAAATTTCGCATAGCTGTCCTAATTTTAAGTTTCGACTTTATTACCATTCGATTTGAACACGTCGATTTGGTGCTAAGCACTCAATTAAGACCTGTTTTTGTTTGATCGCAGTACATTGGGCATATTGATTGGTCTGATTCTTCGCCTCAAACTTGATTTTCGCAGGATCAATGCCGCGTTCTTGTAGAAGGTTTACCACGGTTTTTGCCCGTTCTTGCGATAGCTTTTGGTTGTAGGTAAATGAACCTAAAGAATCTGTAAACCCGGTAATCAAGATGGTCGTATGGTTATCCGACTGTTTGATCATCTGCGCAATTTCATCAATTTTTTCTGGATTTTTAATGCCTGATGGTTGGCCTTGATCAAAGTTAAATAGCACACTCGCTGTTTTCTGTTGGGCACTATAGGTCGTTTGTTCTTGCTGTGACTGATTGTTCACCCCCCACGTCATTAGGCCTTGGCATTCTTCACCTTTCCAATAATAGTGTTGTGCTAACTTGTCCTGATTAAAATCAATCCTGAGTTGGCAACGTTTATACTGCTGTGTTTGGGGTTCACGAATATCAAGGACATAGTTCCATGTTTTTGTTCCCAATATCCCTTCGGAAAAATGAGGATTACCCAAAATAAAGCGAATTTGATCTTTATTTAAACCTTGATCCAGACGTGCAATATGGTCATATTCATAACGATGAACTTGTTTTAAATAGCTTTTTTTAATGTCTGTAAATTGAATGTCTGTTGGCGTTTGCTCAGATAGGTTTTCCGTGGCATTACTCACTGAGATCATGAGGCCACTGAACAAACTGAGTAACATTATTTTGTATGATGTTTTCATGTTTTTCTCTCATTATTTTATTAAAAGAAAGGAAGCTCAATCAGAGCTTCCTTTGGGCCTCATTAATCAATTACACCACTGATACCGATACGAACACTTGGATCACCCTCTGACGCAGCAGCAATACCTCCGGTCAATGACCAACGCCCGTTGTCTGCTGTTTTACGTAAAGTAACACCGACTGCATTCTCACCACCGTGATATGCAGCACCTGCCGAATACGTCAACTTGCCAGGGACATACGGTGCAGCTTCAAATGCAATAGCAGCTGCTATACCGGCATTGGCACGCTTTTCAACATCATTAATCCGTTGATTCGTAGATTTAAATGCTTGTTCTAGATTATTACTCACATTATCAATCTTACTATTGAGTACCTGATCCGCTTGGTTCAATGCATCAATAGCTGTACCAACTTTGTTATACGTTTGATCTCCTACCGTATAAGAAGGCGCATTAAAACTTCCCGTAATATTGTCATACGCTGCGCCGCCACCCAAATACTCCACCACCGCTTGGTTGGTGGTATTTAATTGACTGCCATTTACAGCATCAGTTGATGTCGCATTAACCGCCCCCGCTGCTACACCTGTTAAGACACGGTCACCATCAGTCCCTTTGATGTTGACTGATGTTCCACCGGTATCTTTACCTACAGTGATTTGAGCAGTGCTATTTTCTTGCTGTACCAATCCCGATTTACCGTTGTTGATATTTTGAATATCAGTTTGAATATTCGTAATATCATTGGTATTTCGATCTACCTGTTGCTGTACATTCCAAAGCTGGCCGCCATTCACAGCATCTTTCGAACCTTGGCTGACCTCACCGTCTTTAACGTTAGTCAAGGTTGTACCATTCGCTCCTGCAAGTGTGACTTTATCTTTACTCTCAGCATCATATTGAACAGCATTGTTCGCGATCTCATTAACTTTAGAGTCAAGGCCATTAATTGCAGAGTCGAGCTGTCCTTTGTTGACGGCATCTGTGTCATTTTTTGCATCAGCAACATTGGTGATTGTTTTGTTGCCTGCACTGATTCCCTCGATGGTGACACTTGGACCGCCAATGATATAAACCCCACCCGATGTGACAGATGTATTTCCTACCGTTAACCCTGCAGTATTTAACACGCTATCGCCAGCAGTAATTGAGTTTACATTCAGATCATCTGCAAGTTTGATCGCTAATTTGCCCTCTTTTACTTCAGTAGTAAGGTTGTTCTCATCACCAACCACCTCAACAGATTCACCCAGTTTTTTGTTAATGGTTTGACCATCTTCAGCAGTCAGTGCAAAGCCTTTAGTGGTTATACCTGTTGATGCATCAGCAATAAATTTTTCTACCTGATCTTTATTGACCGCATCTTTGCCATCAACTGCATCGGCAACATTATTGATGGTGTTACCCCCTACATCAACTTTGTTAGAAGACAAAATCACAGTTTGACCATTTGATCCATTAATAGTCGTTCCATTCGCTCCATATTCAGTACGATCACCAACTGTATTTATTACAGTGGTGCCTGTTGCTGTTTGAATTGACGTATTACCTGCACCATCTGTCGTCTCAACAGAGGTCAAACCTTTAAGGTCTTTATTTAGGCTAAAATCAATCTTATTATCCTTTTTAATCACAGTCAGATTTGTTTCATCCTCTGCTGTACCAATATCAACAGTATCTTCTGCTTTTATCGTTGTTTGGTCTGCGCCATTCGTATTTAAATTCCACCCTTTGTTTACAGTCGTATTGATAGATTGAATTGCATCATGAATATTAGTTGCACCTGTACCTCCAATATCTTTGATGATGCCTTCATTGCCAACTGCTGTATCAAATGCTCCATTACCAACTATATTTCGAATTTGATTGCCGTTGACTGCATCTGTAGATCCCATTGCTAATGAGCCTGCAGCTAAGCCACTGATGATATTAGTTTTGCTATCAATAATTATCGAATTTTGAGAACCAACTACAATCTTATCTGAACCAATAGTTGTCGTCCCATTACCTGATGTGACAGTAAGACCATCTTTGTTCAATACGGTTTTATCCGTTCCCGTACCTGCTGTAGCGCTGTCCAGATCAACCAAGTCTTTTGCCAGTTGTATCGTTAAGGTATCTGCACCATCAGCCACTACACCAATGTTGTTCGCAGACAGTTTGCTGGTATCTATTACTCCACCTACAAGCTTTGTGGTTTCACCTAACTTGCGCTGTACGTTTGTACCTGTATCACCTGCAAAACTTAAGCCTTTATTGGTCACATCCAGAACTGCATTGTTCAGGTCACCAGCATTTACAGCATTCAATGCATTCGCTGTGTCGGTGTAATCACCTGCACTCGCCACATTGGTCAGCTGTACTGGTGTGGTACTGCCCACACCACCCAATGTCACTTTGTCTTTGGTCGTGCTGTCATATTTAACTGCCAGCTCATCCAGTGTGCTTTGGTTGCTGTTCAGCGTGTTGATCGCTTCGTTGATGCTGGTTTCTACTTTGCTCGGATCCGTTTTGTCTTTCACCGTCAATGCAGTGTTGTCTACTTGCGCAACCGTATTCCCTGCGCCATCTACAACTTTAACCGTACCATCTGTTGCAACTCCGCCTGCCGTCGTTGTTGTCGTGTTCGTACCATCTTTAACTGACGTACCGCCCGCAGTTAATGTCGTTTCTTTTCCTGTGGCTTTACCATCTACATCAGTTTCAACAACTTTAACGCCACTATTGTCTACAACAGTGTCTCCCGCTGTCACACTGTCAAAGCTTGCATCTTTCGCTAAGCCCACTTTAACGGTGGTCTTACCATCTGCATTCTGGCTGACTTCTGTCGATAGGTTAGTCGCAACATAAGCTGTATCTTTCAGATCACCTGCAACGATATCTAATTGGTTACCCAGTTTGTGTGTTGGTGCTTTACCATCTGTAGTTGAAAGGACGTTCGCACCAACATCAAAGCCTGTATTGGTTAGATTGGTTTCCAATGCAGCAATTTGATCTTCTGTGGCAGCCTGACCACTGACTGGGCTTTGACCCGCTGTCCATGTGGTATTACTTAAACCATTTACTGTGCCTGCCGTACCATTCACTGTCACTGGGTTCGTACCACCTACAGTGATATTGTCACCTGTGATGTTGGTTGTCCCAGCAGCATCTTGAACAGTGATCGTACCTGCACCAATCGTCGCATTATTCCCAGCTTTGTCTGTGATCTCAGCACCTTTAGCACCATAGCTTGCATTGTTGCCCTCTTGATCCCTAACATCCGTACCCGTTGCACTTGCAATGGTTTGGTTGCCATCGATATCTTTGTATGTCGTGCTACCTGCAACAGATATCGTGGTGTTACCCGCTACATCTTCTAAGCTATTGCCCGTTGCTGTGCTGATGTTGCTGTTACCTGCTGTATCGGTTTGGCTGATGCTGTTGCCTTCAACTTTACTGATACTGCCTGTCGTTGGATCAGCCGCTGTTAAGCTTTCAACATTGATGTCTTTCGCTAGGTCATAAATAACATCATTATTCCCAGTCGTACTCACCACCAAGTTTTCATCGCTATTGGTGAAGTTGACTGTTTCACCCAGTTTGACTTTGTCTTTTTCTGTCGCTGTACCACCCACGTTTTGGGTGGTGATGTTGAAGCCTTTATCTGTCAAATCAGTGTTCAGGTCGTTAGCAACTTGCGCCACTTGGTCTTCTGTGGCCGCTTGACCACTGATAAAGTTCTCTGAATCAAATGTTTTATTGGTTAAGCCATTCACTGTGCCTGCCGCACCATTCACCGTCACTGGGTTCGTACCACCTACAGTGATATTGTCACCTGTGATGTTGGTTGTCCCAGCAGCATCTTGAACAGTGATCGTACCTGCACCAATCGTCGCATTATTCCCAGCTTTGTCTGTGATCTCAGCACCTTTAGCACCATAGCTTGCATTGTTGCCCTCTTGATCCCTAACATCCGTACCCGTTGCACTTGCAATGGTTTGGTTGCCGTCGACATCGCTATATGTACTGCTACCTGCAACAGATGTCGTGGTGTTACCCGCTACATCTTCTAAGCTATTGCCCGTTGCTGTGCTGATGTTGCTGTTACCTGCTGTATCGGTTTGGCTGATGCTGTTGCCTTCAACTTTACTGATACTGCCTGTCGTTGGATCAGCCGCTGTTAAGCTTTCAACATTGATGTCTTTCGCTAGGTCATAAATAACATCATTATTCCCAGTCGTACTCACCACCAAGTTTTCATCGGTATTAGTGAAGTTAACTGTTTCACCCAACTTCACTTTATCTTCTGCTGTCGCTGTACCACCCGCATTTTGTGTGGTGATGTTGAAGCCTGTGTCTGTCAAATCAGTGCTCAGGTCATTCGCAACTTGCGCCACTTGGTCTTCTGTGGCCGCTTGACCACTGACAAACTTCTCTGGATCAAATTTCGTGTTAGTTAAGCCATTTACTGTGCCTGCCTTACCATTCACCGTCACTGGGCTCGCACCACCTACAGTGATGTTGTCGCCTGTGATGTTGGTGGTACCCGCGGTATCTTGAACAGTAATGATACCTGCGCCAATGCTGGTGCTGTTGCCAGCTTTATCTGCGATCTCAGCACCTTTGGCACCATAGCTTGCATTGTTGCCCTCTTGATCCGTGACATCTGTACCCGTTGCACTTGCAATGGTTTCGTTGCCGTCGACATCGCTATATGTACTGCTACCTGCAACAGATGTCGTGGTGTTACCCGCTGTATCTTCTAAGCTATTGCCCGTCGCTGTGCTGGTGTTGCTGTTACCCAATGTATCGGTTTGGCTGATGCTGTTGCCATCTACTTTACTGATACTGCCTGTCGTTGGATCCGTCGCTGTTAAGCTTTCAACACTGATGTCTTTGGCTAAGTCATAGATGATTTGGTTATCGTCATGCGTTGCAACCAAATTACCATCGGTATTGGTTACCGTAATCGCCTCACCCAACGCAACTGTATCTTCTGCAGCTGTGCCATCTTTGCTGTTGAGCTTCAGACCTGAAGTGATCAATTCAGATACTTGACCTTGGGTCGCCGCTTGACCTGCTGCTGTTGGATCAGTGTCATCAATATCATCAAGTGTTGTATTGGTTAAGCCTGTAATCACTCCGTCTTGACCATTGATCACTACTGGATTTGAACCTGCACCCACGGTGATGGTATCCGCACCGACCGTCGTCGTTGACTTGCCATCAGTGATGCTGTTACTGCCAGCCGTGATCGTGTTGGTGTTCGTCCCATCTGTAACTGTGGTACCGCCCGCTGTCGTCGTCGTGGTATTCGTACCATCGCTGATTTCCGCTTTGTCTGCACCGTAATTTGCTACGTTACCATCAGCATCTTTAACTTCTGTACCCGTTGCTGTCAGCTGAATACCTTCAACCAGCTCACCTGTGTCCGGATCAACTGTTCCAGCCGTCACGCTCTCAACACTGATGTCTTTGGCTAAGTCATAGATGATTTGGTTATCGTCATGCGTTGCAACCAAATTACCATCGGTATTGGTTACCGTAATCGCCTCACCCAACGCAACTGTATCTTCTGCAGCTGTGCCATCTTTGCTGTTGAGCTTCAGACCTGAAGTGATCAATTCAGATACTTGACCTTGGGTCGCCGCTTGACCTGCTGCTGTTGGATCAGTGTCATCAATATCATCAAGTGTTGTTATTGGTTAAGCCTGTAATCACTCCGTCTTGACCATTGATCACTACTGGATTTGAACCTGCACCCACGGTGATGGTATCCGCACCGACCGTCGTCGTTGACTTGCCATCAGTGATGCTGTTACTGCCAGCCGTGATCGTGTTGGTGTTCGTCCCATCTGTAACTGTGGTACCGCCCGCTGTCGTCGTCGTGGTATTCGTACCATCGCTGATTTCCGCTTTGTCTGCACCGTAATTTGCTACGTTACCATCAGCATCTTTAACTTCTGTACCCGTTGCTGTCAGCTGAATACCTTCAACCAGCTCACCTGTGTCCGGATCAACTGTTCCAGCCGTCACGCTCTCAACACTGATGTCTTTGGCTAAGTCATAGATGATTTGGTTATCGTCATGCGTTGCAACCAAATTACCATCGGTATTGGTTACCGTAATCGCCTCACCCAACGCAACTGTATCTTCTGCAGCTGTGCCATCTTTGCTGTTGAGCTTCAGACCTGAAGTGATCAATTCAGATACTTGACCTTGGGTCGCCGCTTGACCTGCTGCTGTTGGATCAGTGTCATCAATATCATCAAGTGTTGTGTTGGTTAAGCCTGTAATCACTCCGTCTTGACCATTGATCACCACTGGTTTTGAGCCTGCACCTACAGTAATCGTATCCGCACCGACTGTCGTTGCTGACTTGCCGTCAGTAATGCTGTTACTGCCAGCCGTGATCGTGTTGGTATTGGTGCCATCTGTGATTTTTGTACCGCCCGCTGTCGTCGTCGTGGTATTCGTACCATCGCTGATTTCCGCTTTGTCTGCACCGTAATTTGCTACGTTACCATCAGCATCTTTAACTTCTGTACCCGTTGCTGTCAGCTGACTACCTTCAACCAGCTCACCTGTGTCCGGATCAACTGTTCCAGCCGTTACGCTCTCAACACTGATGTCTTTGGCTAAGTCATAGATGATTTGGTTATCGTCATGCGTTGCAACCAAATTACCATCGGTATTGGTTACCGTAATCGCCTCACCCAACGCAACTGTATCTTCTGCAGCTGTGCCATCTTTGCTGTTGAGCTTCAGACCTGAAGTGATCAATTCAGATACTTGACCTTGGGTCGCCGCTTGACCTGCTGCTGTTGGATCAGTGTCATCAATATCATCAAGTGTTGTATTGGTTAAGCCTGTAATCACTCCGTCTTGACCATTGATCACTACTGGATTTGAACCTGCACCCACGGTGATGGTATCCGCACCGACCGTCGTCGTTGACTTGCCATCAGTGATGCTGTTACTGCCAGCCGTGATCGTGTTGGTGTTCGTCCCATCTGTAACTGTGGTACCGCCCGCTGTCGTCGTCGTGGTATTCGTACCATCGCTGATTTCCGCTTTGTCTGCACCGTAATTTGCTACGTTACCATCAGCATCTTTAACTTCTGTACCCGTTGCTGTCAGCTGAATACCTTCAACCAGCTCACCTGTGTCCGGATCAACTGTTCCAGCTGTTACGCTCTCAACACTGATGTCTTTGGCTAAGTCATAGATGATTTGGTTATCGTCATGCGTTGCAACCAAATTACCATCGGTATTGGTTACCGTAATCGCCTCACCCAACGCAACTGTATCTTCTGCAGCTGTGCCATCTTTGCTGTTGAGCTTCAGACCTGAAGTGATCAATTCAGATACTTGACCTTGGGTCGCCGCTTGACCTGCTGCTGTTGGATCAGTGTCATCAATATCATCAAGTGTTGTATTGGTTAAGCCAGTAATCACTCCGTCTTGACCATTGATCACTACTGGATTTGAACCTGCACCCACGGTGATGGTATCCGCACCGACCGTCGTCGTTGACTTGCCATCAGTGATGCTGTTACTGCCAGCCGTGATCGTGTTGGTGTTCGTCCCATCTGTAACTGTGGTACCGCCCGCTGTCGTCGTCGTGGTATTCGTACCATCGCTGATTTCCGCTTTGTCTGCACCGTAATTTGCTACGTTACCATCAGCATCTTTAACTTCTGTACCCGTTGCTGTCAGCTGACTACCTTCAACCAGCTCACCTGTGTCCGGATCAACTGTTCCAGCCGTTACGCTCTCAACACTGATGTCTTTGGCTAAGTCATAGATGATTTGGTTATCGTCATGCGTTGCAACCAAATTACCATCGGTATTGGTTACCGTAATCGCCTCACCCAACGCAACTGTATCTTCTGCAGCTGTGCCATCTTTGCTGTTGAGCTTCAGACCTGAAGTGATCAATTCAGATACTTGACCTTGGGTCGCCGCTTGACCTGCTGCTGTTGGATCAGTGTCATCAATATCATCAAGTGTTGTATTGGTTAAGCCTGTAATCACTCCGTCTTGACCATTGATCACTACTGGATTTGAACCTGCACCCACGGTGATGGTATCCGCACCGACCGTCGTCGTTGACTTGCCATCAGTGATGCTGTTACTGCCAGCCGTGATCGTGTTGGTGTTCGTCCCATCTGTAACTGTGGTACCGCCCGCTGTCGTCGTCGTGGTATTCGTACCATCGCTGATTTCCGCTTTGTCTGCACCGTAATTTGCTACGTTACCATCAGCATCTTTAACTTCTGTACCCGTTGCTGTCAGCTGAATACCTTCAACCAGCTCACCTGTGTCCGGATCAACTGTTCCAGCCGTCACGCTCTCAACACTGATGTCTTTGGCTAAGTCATAGATGATTTGGTTATCGTCATGCGTTGCAACCAAATTACCATCGGTATTGGTTACCGTAATCGCCTCACCCAACGCAACTGTATCTTCTGCAGCTGTGCCATCTTTGCTGTTGAGCTTCAGACCTGAAGTGATCAATTCAGATACTTGACCTTGGGTCGCCGCTTGACCTGCTGCTGTTGGATCAGTGTCATCAATATCATCAAGTGTTGTATTGGTTAAGCCTGTAATCACTCCGTCTTGACCATTGATCACTACTGGATTTGAACCTGCACCCACGGTGATGGTATCCGCACCGACCGTCGTCGTTGACTTGCCATCAGTGATGCTGTTACTGCCAGCCGTGATCGTGTTGGTGTTCGTCCCATCTGTAACTGTGGTACCGCCCGCTGTCGTCGTCGTGGTATTCGTACCATCGCTGATTTCCGCTTTGTCTGCACCGTAATTTGCTACGTTACCATCAGCATCTTTAACTTCTGTACCCGTTGCTGTCAGCTGAATACCTTCAACCAGCTCACCTGTGTCCGGATCAACTGTTCCAGCCGTCACGCTCTCAACACTGATGTCTTTGGCTAAGTCATAGATGATTTGGTTATCGTCATGCGTTGCAACCAAATTACCATCGGTATTGGTTACCGTAATCGCCTCACCCAACGCAACTGTATCTTCTGCAGCTGTGCCATCTTTGCTGTTGAGCTTCAGACCTGAAGTGATCAATTCAGATACTTGACCTTGGGTCGCCGCTTGACCTGCTGCTGTTGGATCAGTGTCATCAATATCATCAAGTGTTGTGTTGGTTAAGCCTGTAATCACTCCGTCTTGACCATTGATCACCACTGGTTTTGAGCCTGCACCTACAGTAATCGTATCCGCACCGACTGTCGTTGCTGACTTGCCGTCAGTAATGCTGTTACTGCCAGCCGTGATCGTGTTGGTATTGGTGCCATCTGTGATTTTTGTACCGCCCGCTGTCGTCGTCGTGGTATTCGTACCATCGCTGATTTCCGCTTTGTCTGCACCGTAATTTGCTACGTTACCATCAGCATCTTTAACTTCTGTACCCGTTGCTGTCAGCTGACTACCTTCAACCAGCTCACCTGTGTCCGGATCAACTGTTCCAGCCGTTACGCTCTCAACACTGATGTCTTTGGCTAAGTCATAGATGATTTGGTTATCGTCATGCGTTGCAACCAAATTACCATCGGTATTGGTTACCGTAATCGCCTCACCCAACGCAACTGTATCTTCTGCAGCTGTGCCATCTTTGCTGTTGAGCTTCAGACCTGAAGTGATCAATTCAGATACTTGACCTTGGGTCGCCGCTTGACCTGCTGCTGTTGGATCAGTGTCATCAATATCATCAAGTGTTGTATTGGTTAAGCCAGTAATCACTCCGTCTTGACCATTGATCACTACTGGATTTGAACCTGCACCCACGGTGATGGTATCCGCACCGACCGTCGTCGTTGACTTGCCATCAGTGATGCTGTTACTGCCAGCCGTGATCGTGTTGGTGTTCGTCCCATCTGTAACTGTGGTACCGCCCGCTGTCGTCGTCGTGGTATTCGTACCATCGCTGATTTCCGCTTTGTCTGCACCGTAATTTGCTACGTTACCATCAGCATCTTTAACTTCTGTACCCGTTGCTGTCAGCTGACTACCTTCAACCAGCTCACCTGTGTCCGGATCAACTGTTCCAGCCGTTACGCTCTCAACACTGATGTCTTTGGCTAAGTCATAGATGATTTGGTTATCGTCATGCGTTGCAACCAAATTACCATCGGTATTGGTTACCGTAATCGCCTCACCCAACGCAACTGTATCTTCTGCAGCTGTGCCATCTTTGCTGTTGAGCTTCAGACCTGAAGTGATCAATTCAGATACTTGACCTTGGGTCGCCGCTTGACCTGCTGCTGTTGGATCAGTGTCATCAATATCATCAAGTGTTGTATTGGTTAAGCCAGTAATCACTCCGTCTTGACCATTGATCACTACTGGATTTGAACCTGCACCCACGGTGATGGTATCCGCACCGACCGTCGTCGTTGACTTGCCATCAGTGATGCTGTTACTGCTAGCCGTGATCGTGTTGGTATTGGTACCATCGCTCAATTCTGCTTCGTCAGCACCATAGGTCGCGGTGTTACCCGCTGCATCTTTGACTTCAGTACCTGCTGCTGTCAGCTGGCTACCTTCGATCAAGTCACCAGTAGTCGGATCAACTGTTCCAGCCGTCACGCTGTCCACAACCACATTTTTATTTAATGCAATCGCTGCCTGGCCCTGTGTCACCGTCGTGGTGATATTGCTATCACCGACAATCGAAAGTTCGCTACCCAATGGATTGGTTGATGTACCTGTACCTGCATCTTTGAAAGTCAGCGGTTTAGCAATTTCTGTATTTAAGTTTGTTAATGCAGCACTAACATTATTCACTGCAGCATAAGCTGAGCCGTCTGTTTTATTGATCACATAATTTGGGTCACTAATCGTTCCAGTTAAAGGGTCATACTTACTTCCACCACCAATAATGCTAGCAATACCACCACCTAAGGTATCAATGGTTGTATCTAAGCCTAAAGCAACAGCATATAACTGACTGCCATTGATTGCATCAGTACTGCTTGCTGAAACAGCACCTGCCGCTAAATTTTTAATTTGGGACTCATACCCTGTACTACCCACTGATACTTGGCTTCCTGCCGCAATATTGGTCGAACCAGTAAAGCCTGAATAGGTTACCCCATTAATACTTGCAGACGTTTCTTTTGTTGCATTGGTATCGGTTTTTGCACCTGCACCTAATGCAACAGCACCTGCTTTAGACGCTGTAGCACCTAAACCTAAAGCAACAGATTTATCTACTGAAGCGACCGATTGCCCCCCAATTGCAATTGCATTTGTCGCACTTGCTTTAGCACCTGCAGTGGCATTACCGCCTATTGCAACAGCGCCCTCTTTATTAGCCGTAGTCTTAGCACTCAATCCTCCATTACCACCACCACCAAGTGCAACAGCGTATTGAGCATCTGCATTGGTATTGTTACCTACAGCTACAGAGCTTTGACCATTTGCTACAGCAGCCATCCCTATAGCAACGGCATTTTGCGCTGAACTCACGCTACGCCCAATTGCAACGGCATCTTTCGCTGAAGCTGTCGCACCTGAACCTATTGCATTCGCACCATCTGCTGTTGCAATACTGCTATAACCAACAGCTGTAGCATTGTTGTCTGTGGCAATAGCAGAACCCATAGATAATGCTGTATAAACACTGTTTGCCTCATCAGCAGTTAAAGTTTTTGTACCTAATTTTCCAGCTGTAATTTTTCCCGTTTCGTCAACGTCAAATTCAAAAGCTGTAGATGCTAAACCATTATTGGTAAATGAACCCGATACTTTACTTGCTGTACCAGCTGTGTACTTAGCATCTACTTTGATAGCTCTAAAACCAATATTATCTGTCCCTAAAACTTTAAAATCTTTGATAGCAGCACCTGCACTCATTGCAGTTGAGCCTGTACCTAATGCTGATGTGCCTGCTCCAACAGCTGCAGATCCAGCCCCCAATGATGATGCATTAAAACCAATAGCAGTCGCCTGATTATTTGAAGTCTTAGCATTTGAACCAATCGCGGTTTGGTTTAGCCCTTTAGTATATGTGTTTGTCCCAATGGCTATTGAATTTCCATTGTCTGTAGTACCTGAGCCTACACCGACTTCTGCTTTGGCATTGGTACCAATTGCGATATTATCTTTTGAAATGGCGCTTGCATTAACACCAATTGCAATAGCATTGGCACCTTTTGCACCTTTGTTATCATAGTTCTGAGATGCTGTATCTGTATTATTAACACTAAAGAAATGAGTCGCTCCTGCCTTTAACTGTGCAACATTCACTGCATCTGTATCGTTCGTACCTGCCGCCAAGCCTGTTATTTGACGAGTGGTTGTTCCCCCACCTATCGCGACCGCACCTGATGTACTTGCCCATGTCGAACCTGTCAGGGTAGTTTCTTGTCCTGTTATCGGATCAATCCCTTTCTGACCAATAATACGGTCAGAGATTGAATTTTCACCCAAAGCAACGCCACCTTTTTCAGTTACGCTGGCTTTGTTACCTAAAGCGACTGCGCCACTTACATCCTTGGTATCGGCTCCACTATCATCTGTACCTAGATTAATATTATTACCTAAGGCAAATGCATTAGAAGTTGTAGATCCAATGGTATTGTTATTACCCACCGAATAAGAATTTTCGCCTTTGATAATACTCGGGTCACCAATCGCACCCGAATTTTTACCAGAAACTATATTGCCAGTACCAATACTGATCGCGTTTTCAGCCAATGCTTGCGCACCACTACCCAAAGCAATAGTGTTTAGCGCATTTGCCAAAGAGCTTGAACCTAAAACAATTGAGTTTTCACCTGAGCTTTCAGCCCCTTGCCCCATCACAATGGCTGCAATAGCTGCATCTAGCGCTTTAACCCCTTTACCAATGGCAATTGAATTATTGGCTGACGTACTCGCTTCATTACCAATAGCAATACTATCGTTTCCGTTAGTCACTTCAGCAAATTTGCCCAATGCTAAGTTGTTATTACCATTGCTTACAATTGCGCCATAACCAATCATGACATTGGTATCACCTGAACCACCACCTGTTCCAGCAAAGGTTCCGAGCATGACATTATCGTCACCTACATATGCAACACCTGCTTGGGAACCCAACATCATATTGCCAGAACCTTGAGATGCTAAACCGGCTGAGTTAGAACCGATCATCATGTTATTGGAACCCGCAGAATTTCGACCTGCTTCAGATCCTATATAAATGCCAAAAGTATCAGAATCATCTGTATTTTCTGATCCTGGTGCTTGAGTAAGAGTATTTGGAGTGGGACCTGCTCTTTCACCAATTGCAATCACATAAGGCGAATTCGCTATTGCAGAATCACCAATGGCAATCCCATTTTCTGCTTTGGCTTGCGCACGTACCCCTATGGCAATTGCATTTAGTCCTGTAGCCCCATTGTTATAATAATTATCAAGAGTCGAATCATTATTATTCACACTAAAGAAGTGTGTTAATCCGGAATTTAACGAAGAGATTGCTGCACTTAAGGTGGAAACTTCAGCACCATTAATGGTGAAGCTTGGGTCACTAATCGTTCCAGTTACAGGGTCATACTTACTTCCGCCACCAATAAGACTGGCAACTTTAGTCCCTAATGTATCTGTGACAGTATCTAAGCCCAGTGCAACGGCGTACAACTGACTCCCGTTGATTGCATCAGTGCTGCTTGCTGAAACGGCGCCTGCCGCAACGTTCTTAATTTGGGACTCATAGCCTGTACTACCCACTGATACCTGGCTTCCTTCAGCCAAATTGGTTGAACCAGTAAAGCCTGAATACGTTACCCCATTAATACTTGCAGACGTTTCTTTCGTTGCATTGGTATCAGTTTTTGCACCTGCACCTAAAGCAACTGCCCCGTCTTTAGAGGCTGTAGCACCTACACCCAAAGCAACAGAGGTAACACCTTTGGCGTTTGATCTTGTACCAAATGCTGTAGCTAAGTCACCAGCTGTTGCTTGAATACCAACAGCGACTGAGCCTTCTCCGGATACTGTAGCAACGTACAAATTATTTTTATCAACAAGGTTATCCCCTGTTAATGTTTTGTAGGTATTTGCAATAGTGGATGTATTGAGCTGAGTGTTTACATTATCTATGTAACCTGAAACAGCTAATAAATCATCCCCCCCTATGGAAATTGAAGAATTACCTTCAGCAATCGTATTCGCACCTATAGCAATAGATTGATCACCTATAACAGAAGTTGCGTAGCCAATTGAAATCGCTTGGTTAGATGTGCTTGAACTCGTTGCTTTTCCACCAATACTGACGCCTCTATTGTGCGCTAACGATTCTGCACCTAAAGCAATACCTGCTTCACCACTTATTGAAGATGAACCTGTTCCAATTGCAACAGATTTATTGGCTGAAGCGACCGATTGCCCCCCAATTGCAATTGCATTTGTCGCACTTGCTTTAGCACCTGCAGTGGCATTACCGCCTAGGGCTAGAGCACCATCTGCTGTTGCTTGAGTAACACTAGTACCACCCGAACCAATCGCAGTTGAGTAAGCACCCGAAGCTACGTTTCCAGAGCCAATCGCAGTTGCTTTCGTTTTTTGTGCTTTACTGACCGCACCAATCGCTACGCCACCCTCAGCGCTCTGAGTTGCGGTTCCAATGATGGCACCTCGGCCAAATGCAAAGCTGTCCGTAGAGTTTTGATTAATAACAATATCAGCACCAATCGCGACTGCATAACGTGAACCACCATTAATGGTTAAATTATCACCAATACCGACTGCATGTGAACTCGTTGTAGTTCCATACATTTTACCGCCGTCATTTAAGTCAGCTAAAGTACTCGGGTTGTTATTATTTAAAATACTAATCCGATTACCAATGGCAACCGAAGAGCCTGACACAACTTTATTTGTAGAACCCAATGAAGTTGAATAGCGAGCAACGACACTTCCATTATAACTTTCGCCTAAATCGCCAAAACTGATCGTTGTACCATCTGTACTTACACCGCCTAATGATATTGCGTTATTTCCAACAGCATTTGAGTTATTACCAAGCGCAATTGAGTTTTCACCGCTAGCTGCTGCTTTATTGCTAGTAGAGCTTCCTAGAGCAACGCCTGTTGCTGATGCTGTACCATATGCTGTACCAGTATTCGCACTGCCACTTATCCAAGCCGCACCCGCATCAGCACTAAAGGTCACCATCAAGCCAATACTTGCTGTGCCTACAATCGCTTTGACTTTAGAAGACTTTGTTTTACCTTTGGCTAACTCTGAAACAGCCACCCACGTTCCTAAAGCAGCGTTCCAAATCACTTTATAGATCTTGTTCATTTTTTTATTCCCATGGGTACTGTTTATTTGTTCACTTTTTTCAAATTTTGAATTGTTTAATTTTTAAAAAGTGTTTTAGATATTTCTTTGCTTAAAATTTAACATCAAACCAACACTATTTACAACAAAAAGCACACCACAGTTCACATTTTTTCATTATTTAATAATAACTTAATTATACCTTAATTAAAAATTAACCAATAACTTTCTTTATATATTACAAATAGTTAAATTTTTTTAATACATTCGTCACATTTATCTATTTTTTAAAATAATGAGAATTATTTAACAAAAATAGTTGACTATTATAGTTTTAAATTCACATGAAAAGATCGAGTTTAAATGGCCTGAGATAATCCTAGATTTAATTCACAGCACTTTTAAGGCTTTGCTATAATGTCAGCAGTTTTATATTGAGTTTGTCATATTGAAAATCATCTTTGCAGGTACGCCTGAATTTGCAGCAAGTGCTTTAGCCGCTTTACTAAACACTGAACACGACATTGTCGCTGTATATACTCAGCCTGACCGCAAAGCTGGACGTGGACAAAAGTTAACGGCATCTGCGGTAAAACAACTCGCACTCGAACACAATCTCCCTGTCTATCAACCGCTTCATTTCAAAGCCTCAACTGAAGAAGGTCTCGCTGCACAAAAAGAATTGGCAGATTTAAATGCAGACGTGATGGTGGTTGCCGCTTACGGCCTGATCTTGCCTCAAGCAGTACTAGATACACCTAAATACGGCTGTCTAAATATTCATGGTTCACTATTGCCACGTTGGCGTGGTGCTGCACCGATTCAACGTGCCATTAGCTCAGGCGATGCTGAGACGGGCGTGACCATTATGAAAATGGCAGCAGGACTCGACACCGGCGACATGATGTTGAAAACCCTCTGTCCAATTGAAGCGACCGATACCTCTGCAAGCTTGCATGATAAACTTGCTCAACAAGGTGCTGAGGCTCTGGTACAGGTTTTAGACACTGAAGCAACCTTGCAACATTATTTAGAAACACGTGAAGTCCAAGACGAAGCATTGACCGTCTATGCCCATAAGCTCAGCAAAGCCGAAGCACAAATTGACTGGACGCAAGCTGCTGAAGTTATTGACCGAAATATTCGTGCATTCAATCCTTGGCCAGTGGCATTTACCCCAATTGATGAGACCAATAACTTACGGGTTTGGAATTCATCCGTGTCTACGCACACCTCAGCAAGTGCTCAAGCCGGTGAAGTGATTGCGCTCGACAAAAACGGCGTACATGTCATGTGTGGAGATGGCAAAGCCGTCTGCATCACCAACTTACAATGGCCGGGTGGTAAAGCCTTAAATGCCGTACAAATTAATCAAACTCAAAAATTATCTCTAGGACATCTATTCGCATGAGCCAAATTCAATCTGCAAAACATCTGAATTTGCGTGCACAAGTCGTGAAGACGCTGATTGCTGTCCAAAATGGTCAGTCATTGGCTTCGGTTTTAAATCAGCACATTAGTATCGTGTCTGAACGTGACCGTGGTCTGTACCATGAATTAACGCTCGGTTGTTTACGCCAGTGGCATGCTTTAAAAGCCATTACTTTGCCACTTTTGACCAAACCATTAGACAATGAAGCGGTTGAAAGCTGTCTGTACTTAGGTTTGTATCAAATTTTATGTACCCGTGTGCCTGCCCATGCAGCCATTTCAGAAACCGTGACTGCAGCAAAGCAATTGGGCTATGAACCCTTAAGTGGTTTAGTCAATGCGATTCTGCGCCGTGTTTCACGTGAAACTGAAGATTTTATGGCGGGTTTAGAACAAGCGCACGGTTTACCCAGCTGGTTAGGCAAACGCTTAAAGAAAGATTGGCAAGATGATTTCGATACCATCGCGCATAATCTTAAACAAATTGCCCCACTCACTTTACGTGTAAACACCAATCAAGTCAGCCGTGCAGAATACTTCGAGATTTTGGAAGAAGATGGTTATGAAGCCCATCTGTGCGAATTATCTCAAGATGGAATCGTGCTCGATCAAAACGTACATATTCCAAACTTGCCCGGTTTTGAAGAAGGCGGTTTCTCGGTACAAGATGAACATGCCCAGCTCTGTGTCACCCTTCTACCAAATCTTGAAGATCAAGTGGTGGTGGATGCCTGTGCTGCACCGGGTGGAAAAACCGCGCATATTTTAGAGAAATACACGCCGAAAAAATTATACGCCATTGATCAAGATCAAAAGCGTTTACTCCGTGTCTCTGAAAACCTTGAGCGTCTTGCTTTAACCGGTTATGCCGATGTGGAAATTTTGGCTGCTGATGCCAGCACATGGACAGCACCTGAACCTGTCGATTGTATCGTCCTTGATGCACCATGTTCAGCAATTGGGGTACTGCGTCGTCATCCAGATATTCGTTTGCTTCGTCAATCGACGGACATTGCCAAAACCGTCGAATTGCAAAAGCAAATTTTAGACAATATGTGGAAGCAACTGAAAGTCGGTGGCACGTTGCTGTACATCACCTGTTCGATTTTAAAAGCAGAAAATGAACAACAAATGGTGAATTTCTTTGCTGAACATGCCGATGCCAAAGAATCTAAGATTGACGCAACATGGGGCATCGAACAGATTCATGGACGTCAATTGTTCCCTGAAAATGATCGTGGTGATGGCTTCTATTACTGCCGTATTGAAAAAATTTAAATTCTTCACTTAAATCGATTCAGTCAAAAAAAGGAACCTTCAAGGTTCCTTTTTTTTATGTTGAAAAGGTTTTAATCTTCAACTTCTTCTGGGTTTTTAGCCAAATGCATGATCGCTAAAATTAAGCCGCCCCATAACAAAGTGGTCGACAGAATTAACATGATTAGTGCTTGTGAGTTCATCTTATTTCTCCTGCTCTGAAGGTTCTTTATCTTTCAGCATGCTACAAATCACCGCACCCAAAATAAAGAAGGCCAAAGTGCCCCCACCGACCAACCATAAAGTACTTGCAGCATAGTCACCATAACCATCACGAATAATCGAATTGATGGTTAAACACAGTGCCACCAACAATGACAATGGTGTCACCACAGTCAACAAGAAGTTCCAACTTGCGCCTAATTTGATACTCGCATATTGGTTCACATGATCTTTGAGTTGTTGTAGCAATGGACGACGGAACCATGACAGCAAAATAATTGACAACAAACCACCACCGACAATGCCAATGTTATTGGCGAAGTAATCGATCACATCCACAAAGGTAATGGCACTATGGCTTGAGAATAGTAAAGTTGAAATAACCGCTGAACCACCTGCAATGATCGTCACAGATTTCTTCAGAGACCAACCTAATTTATCTTGGAATGCCGCAATCGGCACTTGCAAGATACTCACCATAGAGGTAATCCCTGCCACGGTTAAAGACGCAAAGAATAAGAAACCGAATAAGTCGCCCCCTGCCCCCATACTGGAAATAATTTTCGGGAAAGCAATAAAGGCAAGACCAATACCGCCTGATACCACATCTTCAACCGAAGACCCTGCGCTATACGCCATAAAGCCCAAGGCAGCAAATACCCCAATCCCGGCTAAAATTTCAAAAGATGAGTTTGCCAAAGCCACCACAATCCCAGAACCGGTCATATTGGTTTTTGGCTTGAGGTAGGATGCATAGGTCAGCATGATCCCGAAGCCTACAGACAACGAGAAGAAGATATGACCAAAGGCTGCCAACCACACTTTATAGTTGGTCATGGCTTCCCAATTCGGGGTAAAGAAAGCATTTAAGCCATCCACTGCACCCGGCAAACGCACCGCTTGAATCACTAAAATGGTAAACAAAATCACCAACAGCGGCATAAAGATTTTATTGGCCAATTCCACCCCACGACGTACCCCGCCATAGAGAATGAACATCACCACTGCCCAAACGATAACTAAACCAAAGAATAAGGTCGGGACAAAACCAAACTGTAAGCCCTCACCATTTTGTAAGTAGGTTTTAAAGAAAAAGTTCTGCGTATCTGTGCCCCACTTTTGACCGAAGGAGTAGAACATGTAGCTCCCCGCCCATGACAAAACACTGGCATAGTAAATCCCAATGATCAGGGTCACCATCACCTGCCACCAACCTAAGGATTCAGCGTTCATCAATTTTTTATAAGCGGTTGGTGGGGCTTTGCGGAACTTGTGTCCAACGGCATAGTCAAGAAACAGTAAAGGTAAACCTGCGGCAAAAATCGCAATCAAATACGGAATAAGAAATGCGCCTCCACCATTTTCATATGCAACGTAAGGAAAACGCCAAATATTACCCAAACCTACAGCGGAGCCAATTGCTGCAATAATAAAACCTGATCGCGCGGACCAATTTTCGCGTTTATCTGTCATAAAACACCCAATATGCCTTCGCATATTTCTGCCGCTTATTGTGTTTATATACTCACGAGCAAAAACTGCTTAAATTAATTTTGTTGTTTGAATAAGACATTGACCTTGTGGGTTCTTCATTCCAAGTTCAAACCAGTTTTTAGCCCTGCTCTACTTTAAAGAAACAGGGATAAAAAACTGTTTAATAAACTAACAATACCTGTTTTTGAATTTTAATTCTTTCTTTTTACTAATGAATAATTAAATAATTCATTCTAAATAGTTTTGTTTGATCGTTTTTTGACATGATTATTTAGTTTTATGGCATAGAGTGCAGCACAACATGGTTTAGATTCTGAGTTTTCCGGCAGAAATACGATAATGCCCAATGATTTTATAGGCCTGCAAAATGTCATTTTCCACAGTGCCATTGCCAATATTGTGAATAATCAATGGTGTTTTATTGCTGGCATTCTTCTTATTCGACACAATCCCAATATGGGTTAAACCATTGCCTAAATCCCATGCCACAATATCTCCTGCTAAGAACTTTGCATCCTTAACCTCATAACCCTGTCGTTTAAAGTAAGTCATGATATTCGGCACACGACGATGATCAATATTTGAATCAGGCGCTTTCAACCCCCACTTTTGTGGATAGCGCTTAAAATTCGCTTTCATATCTTCATGAATTTGCTGTTGTAGATCAATCCCCTGTAGGCGCAATGCACGCACAATCACATCGGTACAGACGCCTTTAATCAAGGGAACATCCCCTAGGGGATAACTCAATTCACTATACGCCGGATCATAAAACAGGGTCATGCCAATCTGCTTTCGTGCATCGGTCACCAATAGCGTCTGACTAAAGGCCAATGCCTTTAAGGGCACACACAGCACAGATAAAATAAAGATCAATCCAGCCCATCGGTTTGAAAAGATTTGCTTAATCATAACCACCTGATTCTCATTTTTTCTCAATCTTAACATTAAAAAAGGAGCCGAAGCTCCTTGATGATACCGATCAAATTGCAAGCATAACTTACTGCTTAATCGCCAATAAACGTTCTTCCTGCATATCTCGAATCGCAGATTGAATCCCCTCTCGACCCAATCCGGAATCTTTCACGCCACCATACGGCATATTGTCAACACGGAAAGAAGGAATGTCATTGATAATCACACCCCCGACTTGCAAATGCTCCCATGCATACAGCATTTTATTGAGGTTTTGGGTATACACACCTGCCTGTAAACCAAAGCGACTGCTGTTGATTTTCTGAATGCCTTTTTCAAAAGATGTGTATTTTTCTAAAATCGCCACAGGACCAAAGACTTCATCTTTATAGACTTCGAGTTCTTCTTTCACGCCTTCGACTAAAGTCGGCTCAAACAACACCCCTGAAACTTGCCCACCGGCTAAAACTTTAGTGCCCTTTTTGACTGCTTTATCGAGCCATTTTTTTAAACGCTGCGCTTCATCTTCTTTGATCATCGGCCCCACTAAAGTACTGGCTAAATCAGGATCAGAGGCTTTAAGTGACTTAAGTTTAGCAATCAGCTTTTTCTTCAACGCAGTATAAATATCGGCGTGCGCCAAGATGCGTTGCACACTAATACAGACTTGTCCTGCATGACCATAGGCACCACTAATCAAACGATCGACCAAGGCATCATTCATTTCAGTATCAGGCTCAATCAGTACCGCTGCGTTGCCACCGAGTTCTAAGGTCACTTTCTTACGCCCTGCACGGGCTTTCATATCCCAACCCACCACGTCTGAGCCAGTAAAGCTCAGCAACTTAAAGCGATCATCCGTGACCAAGATATCCGCTTGTTCACGAGGACATGGCAAAATTGAAAATGCGCCTTTGGGTAAATCGGTCTGCGCCAAGACTTCTGCAATTTTAAGTGCAGAAACAGGGGTCAAACTTGCCGGTTTCAAAACAAAAGGACAGCCTGCGGCAATGGCCGGTGCAATTTTATGTGCAGTTAAATTTAAGGGAAAGTTAAATGGACTGATCAATGACACAGCACCGATCGGCACATGTTTCACCATGCCTGTATAGGCTGATGCCGCTTGGGTCACTGCCAATGGAATCAAACGCCCATCATCCAGTTGGGTTACTGCATCGGCTGCAATTTGAAAGGTATTAATTAAACGCTCAACTTCAGCCGCGGCCGCAGTACGAGGTTTACCCCCTTCAGCAATGAGAATCTCGGTCAACTCTTCACGTTGCTGATTGAATTGAGCCACACAATCCAACAATATCTTTTGTTTTTGAAACGGTTTGAGCTGCGCCATCTCGTGTTCAGCGTTCACCGCAGATTGAATCGCTTGCTCTAAAATTTCATCATTGGCCAATGCCACTTGGGCATACACTTCACCACTATATTTGTGTTTGACCTCAAGCCATTTTCCCGAAAATATAGGCTTTCCCGCAACATATAGCGGAAACTCTAAAGTGTTTGCTTTAATCTCGGTATTCGAAGCTGTATGAGACGATTTTTGCACTTTTGGTTTTTTTTGCTTTAACTTTTCTACTGGTTTAGACGCTTTGGCCATGACTCAAACCCATCCTGATCAATTGAATTACCATGAGCCTATCATGCGCTGATATGAAAAAGAAATGGAATGGATTTCAGTAATTTTTGGTGTTATAAGAAAAAATGAATTAAACAATGAAGCTATATTTGTCAAATCTGACTGTTATTCAATCAACTTTTATCTAAGCAACTTTGATCAATCACCTATAACAATCTGTACAAATTAAACCCCATTACAATAACAAGCTCATCATAAGCACAGATATTGTTATTCAATAAATAAAATTTCAAAGAGTTAGCGATTTTTGTACGCTCTCACCTACATCAATCAACGTTTTTTTCGACTTTTTAATGCTCAGCGATTACCCTATTCTATCTTTATCAGGAGACAGGATGTTTCCCAAACCTAAAACAACAATCATAAGTTTGTGCATCAGGACGTGAGATCAAACAGGAGTCAGATCTAAACAACCTATATAAAAAAGCCCCAACAGGACGTTGGGGCTTTTTTAATGACTGTATTTGATATATTTCTGCGATTCGTACCGAAATTTTGCTTTTCAACTTTCTTTTCGGCATAAAAAAACACCCTGCTCGATAGAGTCAGGGTGTTTTTAGGAATAATGAGCTGGCGATGACTTACTCTCACATGGGTAACCCCACACTACCATCAGCGCTAAGAGGTTTCACTTCTGAGTTCGGGAAGGGATCAGGTGGTTCACTCTTGCTATTGTCGCCAGCACAACTGTTGTGACTTTGCATTTGGTCTTATATCGAAATCATCTCTCTTGCGAAACGATGTTTCTCATTGCCGTTGCTTGGTCAAAGAAGTTATTAACAGAAGTACTTGAGTTGAATTAAGTTTGCTTAGTTTAACTAGCTTGATCACTAAATCAAGGTGTTTTGTAGAATATCGAATCAACTGATGCTTTATACAACAACTGTTTGGGTGTTGTATAGTCAAGCCTCACGAGTAATTAGTATTGGTCAGCTTCACATATCACTATGCTTCCACATCCAACCTATCAACGTTGTAGTCTTCAACGGCTCTTTAGAGGACATATAGTCCTAGGGAAATCTAATCTTGAGGTAGGCTTCCCGCTTAGATGCTTTCAGCGGTTATCCCTTCCGAACATAGCTACCCGGCGATGCGACTGGCGTCACAACCGGTACACCAGAGGTTCGTCCACTCTGGTCCTCTCGTACTAGGAGCAGATCCTCTCAAATTTCCAACGCCCACGGTAGATAGGGACCGAACTGTCTCACGACGTTCTAAACCCAGCTCGCGTACCTCTTTAAATGGCGAACAGCCATACCCTTGGGACCTGCTTCAGCCCCAGGATGAGATGAGCCGACATCGAGGTGCCAAACACCGCCGTCGATATGAACTCTTGGGCGGTATCAGCCTGTTATCCCCAGAGTACCTTTTATCCGTTGAGCGATGGCCCTTCCATACAGAACCACCGGATCACTAAGACCTACTTTCGTACCTGCTCGACTTGTGGGTCTCGCAGTTAAGCGCGCTTTTGCCTTTATACTCTACGCGTGATTTCCGACCACGCTGAGCGCACCTTCGTACTCCTCCGTTACTCTTTAGGAGGAGACCGCCCCAGTCAAACTACCCACCAGACATGGTCCTCGCTCCAGATCATGGAGCAGAGTTAGAACCTCAATATTACCAGGGTGGTATTTCAAGATTGGCTCCACTAGAACTGGCGTCCTAGTTTCAAAGCCTCCCACCTATCCTACACAAGTAAGATCAAAGTTCAATGTCAAGCTGCAGTAAAGGTTCACGGGGTCTTTCCGTCTAGCCGCGGGTACACCGCATCTTCACGGCGAATTCGATTTCACTGAGTCTCTGCTGGAGACAGCGCCCCCATCATTATGCCATTCGTGCAGGTCGGAACTTACCCGACAAGGAATTTCGCTACCTTAGGACCGTTATAGTTACGGCCGCCGTTTACTGGGGCTTCGATCAAGAGCTTCGCTTACGCTAACCCCATCAATTAACCTTCCAGCACCGGGCAGGCATCACACCCTATACGTCCACTTTCGTGTTTGCAGAGTGCTATGTTTTTAATAAACAGTTGCAGGGGCCTGGTTTCTGTGGCTGTCAATAGCTCAGGAAGCAAGTTCCATCACCGTCGACAGCGTACCTTCTCCCGAAGTTACGGTACCATTTTGCCTAGTTCCTTCAGCAGAGTTCTCTCAAGCGCTTTGGTCTACTCGACCTGACCACCTGTGTCGGTTTCGGGTACGATTCCTGTGTAACTGAAGCTTAGAGACTTTTCCTGGAAGTATGGTATCAGCCACTTCGCTGTACAAGTACAGCTTGCTATCAACTCTCAGCATAGAGCACCCCGGATTTGCCTAAGATGCATGCCTACTGTCTTTCACCTGGACAACCAACGCCAGGCTGACTTAACCTTCTCCGTCCTCTCATCGCATTACACAGAAGTATTGGAATATTAACCAATTTCCCATCGACTACGCCTTTCGGCCTCGCCTTAGGGGTCGACTCACCCAGCCCGATTAACGTTGGACTGGAACCCTTGGTCTTTCAGCGAACGAGTTTTTCACTCGTTTTGTCGTTACTCACGTCAGCATTCGCACTTCTGATACCTCCAGCAGACTTCTCAATCCACCTTCATCGGCTTACAGAACGCTCCCCTACCACTTGCAATAAATTGCAAATCCGCAGCTTCGGCATGTAGTTTTAGCCCCGTTACATCTTCCGCGCAGGCCGACTCGACTAGTGAGCTATTACGCTTTCTTTAAAGGGTGGCTGCTTCTAAGCCAACCTCCTAGCTGTCTATGCCTTCCCACATCGTTTCCCACTTAACTACAATTTTGGGGCCTTAGCTGGCGGTCTGGATTGTTTTCCTCTTGACTACGGACGTTAGCACCCGCAGTCTGTCTCCCGGATAGTACTCATTGGTATTCGGAGTTTGCATCGGTTTGGTAAGTCGGGATGACCCCCTAGCCGAAACAGTGCTCTACCCCCAATGGTATTCGTCCGAGGCGCTACCTAAATAGCTTTCGGGAGAACCAGCTATCACCAGGCTTGATTAGCCTTTCACCCCTATCCACAAGTCATCCCCTGGCTTTTCAACGACAGTGGGTTCGGTCCTCCAGTTAGTGTTACCCAACCTTCAACCTGCTCATGGATAGATCGCCTGGTTTCGGGTCTACACCCAGCAACTAAACGCCCTATTAAGACTCGATTTCTCTACGGCTCCCCTATGCGGTTAACCTTGCTACTGAATGTAAGTCGCTGACCCATTATACAAAAGGTACGCAGTCACCGAACAAGTCGGCTCCCACTGCTTGTATGCATGCGGTTTCAGGATCTATTTCACTCCCCTCACAGGGGTTCTTTTCGCCTTTCCCTCACGGTACTGGTTCACTATCGGTCAGTCAGGAGTATTTAGCCTTGGAGGATGGTCCCCCCATATTCAGACAAGGTTTCACGTGCCTCGCCCTACTCGACATCATCATATCAGCCCTTTCGTGTACAGGACTATCACCCACTATGGTTGCACTTCCCAGAGCATTCCACTAAAACTGATATGACTTAATGGGCTTTTCCCGTTCGCTCGCCGCTACTAAGGGAATCTCAATTGATTTCTTTTCCTAAGGGTACTGAGATGTTTCACTTCCCCTCGTTCGCCTTGCAACACTATGTATTCATGTTGCAATACCTACCTTATGGTAAGTGGGTTTCCCCATTCAGAAATCTCCGGATCACAGGATATTTGCCGCCTCCCCGGAGCTTATCGCAGGCTATTACGTCTTTCATCGCCTCTGACTGCCAAGGCATCCACCACATGCACTTAATTACTTGACTATACAACCCCAAACAGTCGTTAACCCTTACAAGCGGGGTTAGCAACAGAACATGTCTTTCAACACGCTCATACAGTTGGCGTCTGTGCATTTAAGCACTGTACAGCTTCAATTAGATTCATATACCAAAACGCTTGATTCAGTTAATTTCGCTAGTTCTCATTTCAATCACTTCAACAATCAATCTTACGATTTCTTGTTTCCGCTTTTGGAATAAGTTAAACAATTAATTTCAACTCAAATATATTCTGTTAATGATTGTCTACGTCCTCATCGGAGCGTAGCAACTGTGATAAATCACAGAAGTTAACAAGACGCGCATTATACGCAGTTTCTTACTAATTTCTATAATCTAACCAACTGATCGCTTACTCAGTGCTCGAAGTATAACTTCTCGCTTAAATTTTAAGGAAAAGCAGTGCTTTTCTGATCTTAAAATTTGGTGGAGACTAGGAGAGTCGAACTCCTGACCTCCTGCGTGCAAAGCAGGCGCTCTACCAACTAAGCTAAGTCCCCAGCTTATCATATAGATTCGATATATCTTCTGTTCTGTTCGCTTCAGTATTTTCATACTGCGTTAGTCAGATAGTGGTGGGTCTGACAAGACTTGAACTTGTGACCCCACGCTTATCAAGCGTGTGCTCTAACCAACTGAGCTACAGACCCTCAGATACATCTTCATGAAGAACAACTTGTTGTGGATTCTTACCGATCGTCAATCTTTCGTTAAGGAGGTGATCCAGCCGCAGGTTCCCCTACGGCTACCTTGTTACGACTTCACCCCAGTCATCGGCCACACCGTGGTAAGCGTCCTCCTTGCGGTTAGACTACCTACTTCTGGTGCAACAAACTCCCATGGTGTGACGGGCGGTGTGTACAAGGCCCGGGAACGTATTCACCGCGGCATTCTGATCCGCGATTACTAGCGATTCCGACTTCATGGAGTCGAGTTGCAGACTCCAATCCGGACTACGATCGGCTTTTTGAGATTAGCATCCTATCGCTAGGTAGCAACCCTTTGTACCGACCATTGTAGCACGTGTGTAGCCCTGGTCGTAAGGGCCATGATGACTTGACGTCGTCCCCGCCTTCCTCCAGTTTGTCACTGGCAGTATCCTTAAAGTTCCCGGCTTAACCCGCTGGCAAATAAGGAAAAGGGTTGCGCTCGTTGCGGGACTTAACCCAACATCTCACGACACGAGCTGACGACAGCCATGCAGCACCTGTATCAGAGTTCCCGAAGGCACCAATCCATCTCTGGAAAGTTCTCTGTATGTCAAGACCAGGTAAGGTTCTTCGCGTTGCATCGAATTAAACCACATGCTCCACCGCTTGTGCGGGCCCCCGTCAATTCATTTGAGTTTTAGTCTTGCGACCGTACTCCCCAGGCGGTCTACTTATCGCGTTAGCTGCGCCACTAAAGTCTCAAAGACCCCAACGGCTAGTAGACATCGTTTACGGCATGGACTACCAGGGTATCTAATCCTGTTTGCTCCCCATGCTTTCGTACCTCAGTGTCAGTATTAGGCCAGATGGCTGCCTTCGCCATCGGTATTCCTCCAGATCTCTACGCATTTCACCGCTACACCTGGAATTCTACCATCCTCTCCCATACTCTAGCCAACCAGTATCGAATGCAATTCCCAAGTTAAGCTCGGGGATTTCACATTTGACTTAATTGGCCACCTACGCACGCTTTACGCCCAGTAAATCCGATTAACGCTCGCACCCTCTGTATTACCGCGGCTGCTGGCACAGAGTTAGCCGGTGCTTATTCTGCGAGTAACGTCCACTATCCTAGAGTATTAATCTAAGTAGCCTCCTCCTCGCTTAAAGTGCTTTACAACCAAAAGGCCTTCTTCACACACGCGGCATGGCTGGATCAGGGTTGCCCCCATTGTCCAATATTCCCCACTGCTGCCTCCCGTAGGAGTCTGGGCCGTGTCTCAGTCCCAGTGTGGCGGATCATCCTCTCAGACCCGCTACAGATCGTCGCCTTGGTAGGCCTTTACCCCACCAACTAGCTAATCCGACTTAGGCTCATCCATTAACGCAAGGTCCGAAGATCCCCTGCTTTCCCCCGTAGGGCGTATGCGGTATTAGCAGTCGTTTCCAACTGTTGTCCCCCATTAATGGGCAGATTCCTAAGCATTACTCACCCGTCCGCCGCTGAATCCAGTAGCAAGCTACTTTCATCCGCTCGACTTGCATGTGTTAAGCCTGCCGCCAGCGTTCAATCTGAGCCATGATCAAACTCTTCAGTTTAAAATCAGTAGTAGCTTAAAGGCTACCAATCTTGGCTCATCAATTTTCTGACAAATATTTCTCAAATAAACTTCGAGTAATTTCTACCATCAATCAATGAAAATAATTTCGATCAATCAACCAGTAAAAATCCACACAAGTTGTTCTTCATAATCTCTTAATGATCTTTCTAATACCTCGTCAGTATTAGAAGCTGGACTTCAATAAACTTAACAACTCAGCACTTCGTACTTCGTTCGTTTCCGTCTATCTCGTCGGTATGGGTGCATTCTAGAGGATTTCAGAATCATTGCAACCCTTATTTTCAATTAATTTGCACGGGTGTTTGTTTTTTCTACCAAAACCGCCAAAAAACAGTATTTTTATTCATTTTTTAGTCAATTTTAGTATTTTATTTTCATTATTTACTTATTTATCTCTATCTATTTTCACTTCATGGCCGTTAAAGCCTATTTTTTATCATAGCGTTATTAATCGTTATTAGGTCTTTATGGATGGCTCGGTTTAGTTATTTAAAACATTATTGCCTAAGAATTGCCTAAGATCACTTAAATCAGTCAATCATCTGTTAAGTTTCCCCATTTCACTCTCATCAAAAATCGAATTAGAGTTGCTGTATGCAAAAGATTGTCTATTTCAAATTTTGCGCTACATTAATCTGATTCAGTTTATGCATTGATAAGTTATGCGCTTTTTGATTCTTTTGGTTCTACTGGTGGTTTTAGGCTTTTTTGCCTCACAACGCATTTTCAACCCCCAACTGAATCACAACTCTGTCGCTGATCGTATTCAACATCCCTTTGACACGCGTTTACGTTATAAAATTGGGCACATCGATCCACGCTTTCATATCAGCGAAGCGCAACTCAAAAATATCGTACAACAAGCCACTGATATTTGGTTTACCGGCACAGCGCAACAATATTTTGTTTATGACCCGAACGCACAACTTAGTATTAATTTAATTTATGACCAACGCCAAGCAGAATCAGAAGCTCGTCGTGCTGAAATCGCGCGATTAGAAAGCACAAAAACTATGACCGATGCTGAACGGCAAAAGTTAAAACAGTCTCAATCAACATTAGACCTGCAACAACGTGAAGTCGAATTGCTTAAAGCTCATTATCAATCACGTTTAGAACATTACAATCAACAGGTGCAGAACTTTAATCAATCTTCAAATCAAAGCGCAGCTTATCGTGACTATTTAGAAAGCCTGAAACAACAACTGCAAAATGATCAAATCAATGTACAACAGCATATTGACCAGTTTAATGCCAATGTGCTCAGACTGAATCAACAGGTGAATAGCATCAACCACATGAATGCTCAATTCAACGCTTCAGTTGATCATTTTAATTCACGTTTTCAACCGCGCCAGTTTGATAAAGGTATTTTTAATGGTCGTGAAATTAACATTTATGAATTTCAAAATTTAGATGACCTAAGACTTACCTTAGCGCATGAATTGGGGCATGGTTTAGGCTTATTACATAGCGATGATCCTGAATCGCTAATGTATCCGATTTTAGAAAAGCAGAATTTTAAAGATTTTCATTTAAAAGCAGCGGATATTGCCCTACTCAACTCACGCAAATAGCCAATTTTAAAGTTGTATAGTTAAAAACCATATTTTTTATAGGTATTTATTGTAGACAACGCCCATTTCGAATGAATCATGCTATTGTGTTTGCACGCCATATGGAGGAGAAAGGACGTGAGTTATTATCATATTATCCTAGAAGTAAATGATCATATCAGCACGATTGAGCAAACTCGAGATATTGAGATTTTTGATATCGTAGAAATTCAGCCTTATCTTTTCTCTATTCTACAACCTTACTTTAATCAACAGCTGATTGAACTTGAAGATGAAAATATCAAATTCGAAGATGTGCTTCATTTGCAAGTGAAACAGACGTTATTGCCTATACAAGATTTAATTGTAGAAGAACAAAAACAATTGCCGAGCGATACAGATGTCACGATTACTGCATATGAAATCTTTAATAATCGTGAACTCAGCCAAGATGTGACTCATGTGATTTTTGATGTGCTTGATGCCGTTAAAATCGATCACTCGAATCTTTAAGATCATTCTGTAAAACCATCATTCACCAAAAGCTAAATTGTGCTTTCAAAATGGTTAGTATTCAAATCGTTATATAGTCATATTCACCCTGTAGATATGCCAGTATCAAAAAGGTCTGCAAATGCAGACCTTTTTGATAGATGATATTTTTTAAAATACACTAAATTTTATTTCATCAAGGTCTTAGCGGCTTCATTTCGAAAAGCGCGTAAAATTTGCTGGCCTGCACGTCCTGTCGGATTGAGTCCTAAACGGGTTTGTTCCTGACGAATCGCTTGACGGGTTTTGTCCCCAATCAATCCATCCGCCTCACCAATATCAAAACCACGTTGAATCAAGTAATTTTGAATTTCACGGCGTTCTGCACGTGAGGTGCCTGCATCTTCGGTTGGCCAAGCTTTGCTGAATACAGATTTGCCTTGCAAACGATCGGACAAATGCGCAATGGCTAAGGCATAACTTTCAGCTGCATTATAACTATATATAGCATCGAAATTTTTAAACACTAAGAAGGTCGGACCTGACGCACCTGCTGGCGCCAATAACCCTGCCGGGGTACTGTCTGAAAGTGAACCCTGCGCTAATGCTGAACCATCGACACGTACATAACCATTGTTGACCCAATAACTCAGTGGTTTTTTATTTTTCCGACTTTCACCTTGTATCGATACGCCATCCGGTACTTTAACTTCAAAGCCCCACGGTTGCCCAGTTTGCCAACCCCGTTTCTTTAAGAAATTTGCGGTCGATGCCAACGCATCTGAAGTACTCGACACCAAATCTCGTCGACCATCGCCATCGAAATCTACCGCCAATTCTTCATAGGTACTTGGCATAAATTGGGTATGTCCAAATGCCCCCGCCCAAGAGCCTTTGAGTTGACTTTCTTGCAAGTCACCCCGTTGCAAAATGCGCATAGTGGCAAAAAATTCAGATCTAAAATAGGTTTGACGTCGCCCTTCACAGCTCAATGTGCCTAAAGCTTGCAGTAAAGGATATTTCCCAGAAATATCACCAAAATTACTTTCAACTCCCCACACTGCAACCACTGTTTCAGCAGGTACACCATAGGCTTGAGCTACACGTTTCAATACATCTCGATGTTGACTGAGCTTTTGTTGCCCCACGGCAACACGTTCATCATCTACCAGCCCCGACAAGTAATCCCAAATCGGGGTTGAAAATTCAGGTTGGTAGTTCAGTTTTTCAATCACGGAATAATCTGGGCTTAAATTCTGCGTATAACGATCATAGCTTGCAGCACTCACACCTGAGCTCACAGCTTGAGAACGTAAATTGGCAAGACAACTTTTAAAACGGTCAACTTTAGATGCGGTTGAATATGCGTCATTGCCGTATGCATAGTTACTATTTTCAAAAATCACATTTTCAGCGCTAACACTCGGCGCAACGCTGGACACATTTTTTCCGTTAATCACCAACTCGGCATTGGCTTGTGATACAGCTAAAAAGATTGAAGTAAAGATGACTGAGGAGCGAATCATAATTTTCCAATTTTAGTTTTAAGTTCAAGTTATCCGCTTACCTTAGCATTCTATCGCCTGAATTAAACATCCAAATCGTAAATTTAAATTCATATTCCCTCCTTTAAATTCATTTCAGCCATTTAAATTCATTTGCCTACTTTTAAATTTAAATTCACTTTTTTAAATTTATTGTTTTTGAATTTAAATTTGAAGGAAATTAACCGGTGTGGATAAGTTTATTTTAAAAGTGGATAAGTGATACAAGCTATTGCATCAGCAGGGTTGGTGGGTTTTAAAGTGATGATTTTCACTGTTTGAATTTAAACCCGCTTGTTTAAATTCAAACCTCAATTTTCTAAATTTAATTTTTTGAATTTAAATTCAAAAGCCATCGATTTTTAAATTTATAATTTGAATTCAAAACCAAACTTTTTAAATTTAATCATTAAAGCTTTGAATTCAAATCCTGCAAACTTGAGCACTTTGATTGCTGCTTTTTTGAGTGGGTTATTTTTTCTTTTTTTTGCTAAAACAGAAGTCAAGATTCAACAAAATGAAATTAAATGTATCGTTTTTCGCTTTTTCTATATATCAGCGAATGATCATTTTAAAGACTTGATGTTTTTGAAAAATCCCGATAATCGCTGGCTTTTTCAAAGAGGCGCAATCATGCCTGAATCGCAGACAATAAAAAAGCGACCACTTTTGTGATCGCTTGATTTAACGCCAGTTTTTGCTTTAGATGGTCATATCTTGAGTCAATGCCAAAGGATTCGGCAAAATTGACGCCAATTGACGGCATAAAACAGTCAATTGCGTAGTGTCTGTCGGCATGAGGGTGATGTGACCAATCTTGCGACCAGCACGTTCAGTTTTGTTATAGAGGTGTAGATGCGCACCTTCTAAAGCCAAAACGTCTTCAGTTTTTGGATGTTGTCCAATGATATTCACCATTACCGTTGGACGAATCACCTCAGTTAAACCCAATGGCAAACCTGCAACTGCACGCACATGGTTCTCAAATTGAGAACACACCGCACCTTCAATCGACCAATGCCCTGAATTATGCACACGCGGTGCCATTTCATTGGCATACAAACCTTTGTCGGTTACAAACAGCTCAAGGGTTAATACACCGACATAGTTCAAATGATTGAGCAGGCGAGTGATGTAATCTTGCGCCACAGGCTGTAAATCTGCGCTGTTAGGTGCAGGGACAATTGAGTGCGATAAAATCCCATTGTGATGATGATTCTCTGCCAGTGGCCATGTTTTCACATCACCATTTTGACCACGTACCGCAATGATCGACACTTCACGTGAGAAAGTCACAAAGCTTTCTGCAATCAGTGAACCCGCAGGACCCAGCTCTTGCCAAGCTTGATCGATTTGATCTGCTGAACGCAGCACAAACTGACCCTTGCCATCATAACCGCCTGTTGCCGTTTTGAGCACGATGGGTAAACCTAAATCATTCACCGCAAGCGTTAAAGATTCAAGTGAATCGACTGCTTGATACGGCGCAACAGGAATCGCCAATTCATCAAATAATGCTTTTTCAGAAAGACGATTTTGTGCAATAGCTAAAGCTTGACGCGGTGGATGCAGGTCTTTTTTTTGAATCAGTACATCGACATCTTTCAGCGGTGTATTTTCAAACTCTAAACTAAAAACATCTGCACTTTGGATAAATTCAGCCAAGCCATGTTCAGCTTGGGTTGAGTAGACTTGACCCAAGGCAGCCGAAGGGCAATCTGTATGGGCTTCAAAGAAAGTACATTGAATGTTAAGCGGTAAAGCGGCTTGTGCCATCATGCGACCAAGTTGACCGCCGCCAAAAATACCGATGGTTTTATCCATGAGCTGTGTCCCTGATTAAGCTGAACTTTAGATTTGACCTGGAATGTTTTTGCTTGCCACTTTTTCAGTTTGTGCAGCACGAAAATCCGCAACATTTTTGGCAATATCAGGGCGGGTTAAACCTAAAATTTGTGCCGCCATGATTGCAGCATTGGTCGCACCGGCAGGCCCAATCGCAAGTGTACCGACCGCAATCCCTGCAGGCATTTGTACGATAGAAAGCAATGAATCGACACCGTTTAAAATCGATGATTTCACCGGTACACCGAGCACAGGCAAATCAGTTTTTGCCGCACACATGCCGGGTAAATGTGCTGCACCGCCTGCACCTGCAATAATCACTTGAATGCCACGATCTCGTGCAGTTTCAGCATATTCAAACAAACGGTCTGGGGTACGATGTGCAGACACCACTTCCGCTTCAAAAGGAACGCCAAGCTGAGTCAGCATATTGGCAGTATGTTCTAGTGTTGCCCAATCTGATTGAGAACCCATGATAATTCCAACGAGAGGTAAAGCATCTTGTGTTGCGGCCGCATTCATTGCTTATGTTCCAGAAACGAAAAGTAAGGAAGGTTAAATCTCAGCGTTAAGCCAAGCTTTAAATGAATCAGAAGAGCCACATTATAGACTGTTTTTACAGCGCACCAAAATTTAACAGTCAAAGCAAGGCTGTATTTTTATTGTTTTTTTCAGAAATTATTAAAAATTTAAACGAAATTTGCCGTCAAAATTTACCCAAGCAATTTTATTGATTGCGAAACACAAAATAGATGCAACCTAGCAGACAACAACCCGCCCACAAATAGTCGAGTTTAAATGGTTGTTTAAACAGAAAAATCATAAAAGGCACAAACACGATCAGGGTCACCACTTCTTGGGTGATCTTCATTTCACCAGTGCTCCAACCTTGTTGAGCCAACATACGGGTCGCTGGAATCATAAAACTATACTCCAGCAAGGCAATCGCCCAACCAAATAAAATGGCTTGCCAAACAGGAGCATTGTGTAAAAATTTAAGATGCCCATACCATGCCAAGGTCATAAAACAGTTTGAAATAATCAAAAAAATAAAGGGTAGGGACATGGCAAAATCGTGTCTTAGAGGATGTCGATATTTTACGTTGAATTGACGGGTTTTCACTGCCTCATGGGTTTATTTTTTACAAAAAAATTTCAGATCAAATCATTTATTTTCATGGCTTAAATTCAACTCAGAATATACAAGAATCACTATCTTTTCAGCAGAACCCTTGCTATCGTTGCCTTTAAATCAAATCAACCTTTTAAATCAAATTTATAATGACAACACCACAACAACAAAGTGATGTGTCTATAAAAGCAGTGGAGTGAGAACGAATGCATCTGCATATTTTAGGTATTTGCGGCACCTTTATGGGTTCATTGGCACTGTTAGCACGTGATCTGGGACATAAGGTGACCGGTTCAGATGCAAATGTTTATCCACCGATGTCGACCCAACTTGAAAATGCCGGTATTACTTTAATGCAGGGCTATGACCGGAGTCATTTGCAACCGACACCTGATTTGGTCATTGTCGGTAATGCCATGAAACGTGGCATTGATGCTGTGGAATATATGCTTGATCAAGGCATGCCGTATATTTCTGGACCTCAGTTCCTTGCCGATCATGTTTTACAAGGTAAGCATGTGCTCGGTGTTGCAGGCACACATGGTAAAACCACCACCACCACCATGCTCGCATGGGTCCTCGATCAAGCTGGTTTAGAACCGGGTTTCTTGATTGGTGGTGTACCTTTAGGCTTTAAAGAAAGTGCACGTTTAGGCGGTGGAAAATACTTCTGTGTTGAAGCCGATGAATACGATTCTGCGTTCTTCGATAAGCGTTCTAAGTTCGTACATTACCATCCGAAAACAGCGATTTTAAATAACCTTGAATTTGATCATGCTGACATCTTTGATGACTTAGCTGCCATTCAAAAACAATTCCACCATTTGGTGCGTACCATTCCAAGCCAAGGTCGCATTATTGCGCCGATCACTGAAACCAATATTGATGAAGTGCTAGAGATGGGCTGTTGGACGCCTGTGGTTCGCACCAGTCTAGATGCCAATGACCAATCTGAACTTTATGCAGAACAGTTATCTGCTGATGGTTCACACTTTAAAGTGCTTCAACACGGTGTGGTAAAAGGTGAAGTGAAATGGAATATGACCGGTCAACATAGTGTGGCGAATGCTTTGGCGACGATTGCTGCGGCTGAACATGTCGGTGTTTCGATTGAAACTGCCTGTGAAGCCTTATCGAATTTCGGCGGGGTAAAGCGTCGAATGGAATTGCTCAATACTGTCAAAGGGATTGAAGTATATGATGACTTTGCTCATCATCCAACAGCGATTGACACCACGCTTGAAGGGGCACGTAAACGCTTAGGCGAACGTAAACTTTGGGCGATCATTGAGCCGCGTTCAAATACCATGCGTATGGGCAGTCACAAAGATGGCTTAGCACATTCAGCTCGTTTGGCGGATGAAGTGATTTGGTATCAACCTGAAGGTTTAGATTGGGATTTGCAACCAGTGATTGATGCGTCTCCAAACAAAGCGGTGGTTGCGCGTAGCTTAGATGACATCATCAGCACTGTGGTTGCTGAGGCAGGTGAGGGCGATGCAGTGGTGATCATGTCCAATGGTGGTTTTGGTGGTTTACATCAAAAATTGATTGCTGCCTTAAAAGCTTAAATTTTGTTGTATTCAAGCCCGCAAAGCGGGCTTTTTTATTTTTAAGGCTTAGATCAATTCTTCATTCGATCTTTAAAAAAAATTCTGATACCCACGATGATTTAAGCCTTTTTTAGGATGTGATTTTTCATCGGCTTGTTGCATTTTCAAAAGCAGTTTTAAAAAATCATGTATGCCAGTCTCATCTAACTGATGCGGTAAAAAACGACTTAAACCCTGCTTTTCAAAGAACTGTCTGACTTTGCCATGTTGATTCACATATTTCATTGACCATTGTGAAAAATGAATCTGATCAATCATATGATCCTTAAAACGATGGATATCAGTATGTCGAGGGTCTTTTGCGATGTTGGCAAACAATGACTCTAAAGCGCTCTTCTCTCCCTCCAAACATTGGAAATACACCCCCTCAGCATAATACAGTACCCCATAAATCTGATGAGCTTCATTGAACGATCTGGCTTGAGCCAAAATATCACTCAAGTCTTGTAAAAGATCATAGTCACGTTCCACACGGCGACTGGCATAACAAAGTTGTATCAGCATAATTAATCCATTTTTTTCATTATTTCGATGCTTTAAATTGAAACTTTAAAACCATCATTATCGAATTTTATTGATTATTTTTTAATCAATCGTAATTTTCTGCTTACAGCGTGTTTTATCTTTAACGTCTGACTTTTTGGTGGTGAATAGCTGATAATGCTCGAACTTGAGCAGTAGCATCACGATTTAAAACAACAGCCACTCAAGTATTTCTAATGAATTAAAACCATCACCATAGCAAGTTGGGGCAAGCCTATGTTAAAGAACATGATGATCACCTTAATTCTTCTATGCGCCTATTTGAGCACGATGATTGTATTTAAACAATTCGGTCTAGAAGATGCTTTTAATCTGGTTTTATCATCGATGCTATTAGGTATGACCCTTAAAGCTTTGGTCAATCAGCCTGTATATTTGATCACTGTCATGCTGTTTCTCAGTGTTTTATTTAGCGTATTGCAAGATTTGATTTCTATTCCGATCATGATAAGCAGTGTGTTGTTTGGTCATATTGCGATTCATTTTTTGGAAGTTCAAAAACAGAAAAATCTGCGTGCACAGCGCCGTCCTAAAGATGAAAATCGCGAATTTTTAAATGAATAGTGACATTATTAATTTAAAGCAACGCTTTTATTTTAAGCCCATCGGTTTACTGGGCCTGAACATCAGCAAAGCTTTGATCTCGTTTAAACATGACATCGACATAAGAGCAGGTCGGGACAATCTTGACCTGTTTTTGACGTGCAAATTCCACCAAAACATCGAGCAATTGACGGGCAATGCCTTGTCCCCTTAAGGAATGATCTACCCAAGTATGATTGGCGATCATTTTGTCTTGTTGATCCCAGACATAACTGATTTCTGCGACACGTTGTCCTTTGCTGTCTAAAGCATAAAATTCGCCACGTTGGCCATTGTCTTGATGTTGGAAATCCATAGCTCATCTCAAAATAAATGGGTTTTAGGAAACTTAATTTAAAAAAAGGAATGCTTGGAAAAGCAAATCGTTAAAAAATGATTAGCCAAAAAGCACATCGTGAAGAGATGGATCTTTATTAAATTCTGATTTGGCAAAAGGGCAGAGCGGTAAAATTTTCACCTGTTTTTGACGTGCAAGCTCAACGGCATGATCCAGTAAATGTCGACCGACATGTTGACCGCGTAGTGAATCATCCACCCAAGTGTGATCGATAATAAATTTATCTTCACCCGCCCAAGAATAGCTCATCTCTGCCAAATGCTGCTCTGCTTCACCAATATAAAATTCGCCTTTGCTGCCATTATCCTGATGTTTAATTTCTAACATTGCTGTTCCTCAAAAGATGCTTTTTCAAATTAATTATGTTTTATTCCGATTTTTAAACTGCCATGAATCTGCACTCATTACTGTTAATTTTTATTATTCTTGTTTGAAATGATCAGCTTAATACAAGGCTTCAAAATCAAATCTTAACTTTATTGCATTCAGCACCTACACTAATACGACTTTATTTAAATCTCTTTTCGATGACTTCTTCAGTGACACAGCAAACTCCAAGTCCCTTACAACAATGGATCAGTGTGATTAGTTTGGCTTTCGCAGCCTTTATTTTTAATACCACCGAATTTATTCCTGTGGCCTTACTCAGTGATATCGGACAAAGTTTTGCCATGCCTGCCACCGATGTCGGCATCATGATTACCATTTATGCGTGGGTGGTGGCACCGATTTCACTGCCCATTATGCTCCTGACCAAAAATATTGAACGGCGCTTTTTACTGATTGCATTATTCGTGGTGTTTATTTTAAGCCATGCGCTGTCTTATATCGCTTGGGACTTTAATATTCTGCTTGCCAGTCGCATTGGCATTGCCTTTTCGCATGCGTTGTTTTGGTCGATCACCGCATCACTTGCAGTGCGCGTTGCACCCAAAGGCAAAGAATTCCAAGCCCTAGGACTGCTGGCAACAGGAACCGCTTTGGCGATGGTTTTGGGTATTCCGTTTGGACGTATGATTGGCGAAGCCTATGGTTGGCGCAATACCTTTGGATTGATTGCGCTGTGTGCTGCACTGATCTGTTTAATCTTGGCAAAAAGTTTACCCAAATTACCGAGTCTCAATTCAGGCTCACTCAGTAGTTTAAAAGCTTTTATCAAACGTCCAAGCTTAATGCTGGTTTTCGCACTCACAGTGATCATCATTACGGCGCAGTTTACCGCCTATAGTTATATCGAACCCTTTAGCCTGAATATTGCCCATTTCAGTTCAGCGCAAACCACAACCTTACTGTTGATTTATGGTGGGGCAGGGCTAATTGGCTCATTCTTATTTGGCAAATTGGGGGGTAAATTTCCCAAGTTATTTATTCCGTTAAGCTGTGCCATGCTCGCCGTGTCAATGCTGATGATTTTACCCTTAGCAGGATCTGTATGGAGTCTCACCAGTTTAAGTTTATTTTGGGGCATGAGCATTATTATTTTCAGTTTAGCCTTACAGGCCAAAACCCTGAATTTAGCTTCAGATGCCACCGATGTCGCGATGGCAATTTATTCAGGTCTTTATAATGTCGGCATTGGCGGTGGTGCGCTACTCGGCGGTTATGTGAGTTTACAGTTGGGTCTCAGTCAAATTGGTGTATTTGGCGGCATTTTGGCTGTGATCGGAACGCTTTTGGCATTGTTCTTGGTACAAAGAAAAGACTTTTTTCAATAAGTCATAGCATCTAAGTTATTCAATATTCGATTATTGTCTCTATATGGTGGGTGAGTGACCATTTAAATGATAAAAACATGACCTGTTTTCCAAAATTGCCATGATTTGTAAGATAGGCTACATCTTAGGTTCAATTGTTTTAAATTGAATTTTATTTAAGGTTTATAATACAAAGACTTGTCGTTTTATTTGGAAACTCCCACCATGGATCTTACGACTATCTTAATCATTTTTTTGATTATCATGGCTGCTTTATTAATTGCCTCTCTTATAAAAGACCGTATGAGAGACCCTTTTAAAAAGTAATACTGCTTGTAATTCTTTCTCTCTCATGCGATGATTTGTTCAAATTTACAGCGCGTTTGCTGTAATCCAAGATTTGAACAAGGGGAGTAGCCTCCTCCAAACGTTAGTATTAATGAACTTTTTTTTAATTCTAACGTGTCAGCATATCGTCATTACACTTTGAAAAAAGTCGGTATCTGAGCAGTTGAAGCTTTTTTTATAAAATTTTCAGCTGTAGGCAAGACCTTGATCATGTTGTTTCAGATGTTTTATTTCATCTGGCAACTGGTCAAGGTTTTTTTATGCCTAGACCCTTTGCCAGATATGGAGATGAGTATGGAATCCATTGGCAACTTAGGGTTGTATTTAGCATTTTTTGGCATCGTGTTGGTGATGTTGGTCATCGACTTTTTAGGGTTTAAACAAAAGCAAGGACAAGACGTTCAACTTAAAACAGCAGCCTATTGGAGTGTTGCATGGGTCACTGTGGCAAGCTTATTTGGGGGAGGATTATGGCTGTATTTACAACAAACTTCAGGTATTCAAATTGCCAATGTCAAGGTGATGGAATACTTTGCCGGTTATCTGCTTGAGAAATCTCTGGCAATTGACAATGTCTTTGTCTGGCTGATGATTTTCGCGGCCTTTGCTATCCCACCTGCGCTGCAACGTCAGTTACTGCTGTACGGCGTTTTAGGGGCGATTATTCTCAGAACCATCTTTATTTTTATTGGTGCGTGGTTCGTTCAAGAATTCTCTTGGGTGCTGTATATCTTCGGTGCTTTCTTGGTGTGGACAGGCTTTAAATTCCTCAAAGGGCAGGAAGAAGAACCCAATATTGAAGAAATGCCGATATTAAAATGGTTACGTAAGCACATGCGCATCACGCCAAGTATGCAAGGAAACAAATTTTTCGTACGAGAAAATGGTGCACTTTGGGCAACGCCGTTATTTTTAGTTTTAATTTTAGTCGAAGCTTCTGATGTGATTTTTGCCGTAGATTCGATCCCTGCAATTTTTGCTGTCACCTCAGACCCATTCATTGTCCTCACCGCAAATTTAATGGCAATTTTAGGTCTGCGTGCGATGTTCTTTTTACTCGCTGGTGCAGCGTCTAAAATGCATTATTTACCCTATGGTCTTGGGATTATTCTATTATTCATCGGTTTCAAGATGTTAATGCTCGATGTATTCCATATGCCGATTTGGGCGTCATTGGGCTTTATTATTGTGACCTTAGCTGTAACAGCATGGTTATCGATTCGCCATAGCAAGAAACATCACGACATCACCTTATAACAGCATCCTTAAAAAGATAAAAAAGGAATATATGAAAAAGCCTTTCTAGTGAAAGGCTTTTTTTATAAAGCATAAAGATATCATGATCATTTCAAGTGCCATGATTCATCATTTGCAACTTTGGCCAGCGCTGTAGAAATAGCTTTTCATCGCGTCTTTTAATGAATCCCGCATAACTGACTAAGGCAGGATTCCAACGTAATTTCAACTCAAATAAATCCGTTAAGCCAAACGGCGCAACGATGTCTAATTGATCTCCCACATTTAAACGTACAGCAACAGCTGTGGCTGTTTCAGGCCATAGCGAAAGCGCATGTTCAATCGATTTCAGCGGGGCAATGGATTCACCATTATCCTTTATATACCAGTGATGAACCGTCGCTTGGTTGGTAATATCCCATTGCATATTGGGATATAAACGGGTCATTTCTAAGCTCACTTGATGCGCTCGTACATTAGCTTCATCGGGATCATAGAAAATAACATCCACTTCAGTACCATTTAAATCATATTCAACGTCATGTAAATGCGCCCAAACCGTATTACGAATGATCCCTGCGGCAATATAGGCATTCGGCTCAACAGAATGTAAGGCCTTTAAAATCGACATGATCATACGGTTCTTTAAGATCAATGCTTCGAGCTGTTGTCGATAATGTTTTTCTAAAGATAAAGTCATAATTTAAGCCTTGAGCAATTAAAAATAAGCAACGAAAAGACAAGCTTCAAAAACATCATTCAAATCTGACATCAGCACTTAACCAAGCCATCAACAATCCATCAAAAAGACTGCAACAAGCCATCAATTTGGCAGGGAAATTGCTTGAATTAGCATATCTTATGCCAAACATTGTTGAAGCATTTCTTTGCTCTGCATGCAGACCATGACAACGTAAGATAAATCAACGCACTACATTTCTAGAACGTGTTTTACGTTACAATCAATCGAAAAAATCAACAACGCAGGTTAAAAATGTCTTCTGTTCCAATGACTGCCATTCGTGGCCGTTTCCTTGATATTCAGAATACAGTTGCCCAAGCGCGTGATATACACGACCAAGTGCGATATGTAGAAGATGGTCTACTTCTTACCGAAAACGGTAAAGTCAGCTGGTTTGGTGAATGGCAACAGGGTCAGCATTTAGTCCCTGAATACATTCAGGTTGAATATTATCCCGATCAACTGATCGTACCTGGTTTTATTGATACCCATATTCATTTTCCACAAACAGAAATGGTCGGTGCCTATGGTGAACAGCTTTTAGAATGGCTCGACACTTATACATTTCCCACTGAAATTCAATTTTCAGACAAAGCCTATGCCGACAAAATTGCACAGTTTTTTGTGCAAGAACTGCTCAAAAATGGCACCACCACCGCACTGGTTTTTTGTACTGTACATGCTGCATCCGTCAATGCCTTGTTTGAAGCGGCAGAACAGCATCACATGCGTTTAATCGCAGGCAAGGTGATGATGGATCGTCATGCACCTGACGCACTCTGTGATACAGCAGAAACCGCCTATCAAGACTCTAAAGCGTTAATTGAAAAATGGCATGGTAAAGGTCGTAACCTGTATGCGATCACACCACGTTTCGCACCAACGTCAACCCCTGAACAATTGGCAAAAGCAGGGCAACTCAAAGCCGAATATCCTGATGTGTATGTGCATACCCATCTAAGTGAAAATAAAAATGAAATCACATGGGTGAAAGAATTATTCCCTGAACAAAAGGGTTATTTGGACATTTATCATCACTACGGCTTAACCGGTTCAAAATCGGTGTTTGCGCATTGTGTGCATTTAGAGGAGGAGGAATGGGATTGTATGCACGATACCGATTCTGCGATTGCCTTTTGCCCAACCTCAAACTTGTTCCTTGGCAGTGGTTTATTTCCTTTGAACAAGACTTGGGAAAAACAAGTTAAAGTCGGTCTAGGGACTGATATTGGTGCAGGAACCTCGTTTAACCAACTTCAAACCTTGAATGAAGCCTATAAAGTTCAGCAACTGCAAGGGGACAAACTCTCGGCTTTTGAGTCGCTCTATCATGCCACTTTAGGCGGTGCCAAAGCCCTGAACTTAGAGAACATTTTAGGCAACTTTAATATCGGTAAAGAAGCAGATTTTGTGGTACTCAATTTGAAAGCAACAGCGTTACAGACACTGCGTCAAGAACGTGCTAAACATATTGAAGATGCCTTATTTGCCTTATTCACCATGGGCGATGATCGAAATATTGAAGCCACTTATATCTATGGACAGAAAGCCTATGCGCAAAACGTCTGAACAAAAACAGCAAAATCAGCAGAAAACCTCCAAGAAAAAGTATCTTTTGATGGGTGGAATATTTGTCCTGTGTGCCTTGATTCTGAAACGTGATGCGCACTAGACAGGCAATGTTTACATATTCAATTCCCAAAAAAGATGCATCTAGGCAGGATATGTTTTAAAATTAAGGCATATTTCAGGTGTTGCGAGTCAACACCTTTTTTAATTTCTGAATTGTTGTTTTAGGTATCTACCCATGACCGTTGAAATGAAAGTAATGATTTCTGCTGAAGAAATTCATGCAAAAGTCTTGGAACTCGGTAAACAAATTAATGACCATTACGCGAACAGCGACAAAGAGTTGGTATTGATCGGCTTACTGCGTGGTTCTGTTATTTTCATGGCAGATTTATGCCGTGCGATCAGCAAGCCACACGAACTCGACTTTATGACAGTTTCAAGCTATGGCGGTGGTACCACTTCATCTCGTGATGTCAAAATTCTGAAAGATTTAGATGGCGAAATTCGCGGTAAAGATGTGCTTGTGGTTGAAGATATTATTGACTCAGGCAACACCCTAAGCAAAGTGATGGAAATTTTGGAAACGCGTCAACCAAATTCAATCCAACTCTGTACTTTGGTCAGCAAACCTTCACGCCGTGAAGTTGAACTCGAGGTTCAATTCTTAGGTTTTGAAGTGGAAGATAAGTTCATTGTGGGTTACGGTCTCGATTACGATCAAAAATATCGTCATATTCCATTCATTGGTGAAATCGGTCTTTAAGATCAATCACCCAATGAGATACCTCAATAAGCACACAATCAAGCGACTCCGGTCGCTTTTTTTATGTTGGATTGCATCGATATATCAGTCCTTGTCCAAGCACATGACTGCACAAAACACCTACAATTATTAGCAATCTCAATCTAGGCATGCTAAGTTAAATCCTTGATTATAAAAATACCAATTCAATTTCCTGCACCTATTAAAATTGACAAAAAAGGGAGAATGTCTATGTGGTCATTGATTGTCGCTATTGTGATTGGCTTTATTGCCGGTCTGATTGCACGTGCGATTCATCCTGGAGATGACAAAGCAGGTTTCATTGTGACAACGTTACTCGGGATTGTGGGTTCTTTGCTTGCAACCTATGGTGGTCGTTTATTGGGTCTATACCCAGAAGGTTCTTCAGCAGGTTTTATCGCCTCTGTGATCGGTGCGATTGTGGTGTTGTTTATCTACAACTTGGTCGTGAAAAAAACCTAATCTAGATCATTTAAAATCAAAAAATAAAGCACCGATCTCGGTGCTTTATTGTTTCATAAAGTGTTCAAGAATCAATCATGAACTTTAACAAACCCACTTAAATCCCGAGTTCTTTCCAAATTTTCTCAATTTCAGCAGCAGGATAAGCCCCTGTCACTTTTAAACCATTAGAGAAAATAATCGCAGGCGTGCCTTGTACGCCCAATTGACGACCCAGTTGTAAATTACGTTCAATTGGATTGGCACAATCCGCTTTTACATTGGGTTGTTGACCTTCAATAATCAAACTTTTCCATGCATATTCTTTATTAAATGAACACCAGACTTTTTTAGATGGCTCAATCGATTGTGCTTTGATTGGGAACATAAACGTATAAATCGTCACGTCTTTCAGCTGACTTAAATTGCCTTCTAAAGTTTTGCAATACGGACAGTTTGGATCTGAAAAGATTGCAATTTTATGCTGTCCTGTACCACGAACCGTTTTAATCGCATCTTGCAAAGGTAATTGGCTAAAACTCGTTGAATTCTGACCCACCACCAAATCTTTGGTTAAATTCTTCTGATCTTTCAATCGAATCATTGAACCAAAAAATAAATGCTCGGCTGCTTCATCGACATACACCACTTGATTGTCTAATGTGCCGCTATAGACATTTTTCATTTCAGTAGCTTTTAAATTTTCGATTTTTACTTTCGGGTACTTTTGTGCCAACTTGTACTTCACTGTATCTACACTGGCAAATACAGGTGAACTCAATAAAGCTGTCAATGTGAAAGTAAGTGCGACAGGTTTAAGCATGGTTTTAAAAGACATGGGGCAGGGCGCTAAGATATCTACAAATGACTTCTTATTTTAAACCTTAATTTTTAAGACATGTACGCTTTATTGTATCTATAACATCGGATTACACGATATGTTTCACGTGGAACTTCATTATCCCCCATATCACCGCTTAATTTGATTATTTAAAAGTCGTTTTATTAATAATTTTTCAGCATTTTTTATCTATGAAGAAATCATATTATTTTAATTTTCAAGTGTATACGTAAAAAAACACTGTGTTGAATCTGAAAACAAATGAGTTCAATTGAGTACAACCCATATGGCTAATGGATTCAATGAAAGTCTTTAAATACATTTCATCAAACCCATCATCAAATTATTGTGAATCATTATTTACCGATACAGAACGACCCAAAGATTTTCCCAAGTAAATCATCTGCACTAAAGTCACCGGTAATTTCACCTAAGGCATTTTGTGCAAGTCGAAGGGACTCTGCTACCAGCTCTCCCGCTTGGAACACCACCAATTGTTCACGTGCCTCAGCCAAATAATGCTGAGTGCGCTTCATTGCATCTAAATGGCGTGTACGAGCAATAAAGGTATCTTCTTCAGGTTGGAAGCCTGCATGCGCTGTAATCGCGTCTATAAGCGCTTGAACACCTGTTTCTTGCTTCGCCGACACCGTAATATGTCTAAAACCATTTAAGTCGGTTAAAACGGCAGGCTGACTCGTTAAATCACATTTATTACCAATTAACATGAGACGTTTTGCATCAATATGTTCAGCAAAATAATGCTGTGCCAACTGTAAAGGATCTTCACCTTGGCTTAAGTCATAGACCAATAACAGCAAATCGGCATTTTCAATTTCTTTAATGGCACGGCGAATCCCTTCTTTTTCCACGATATCGCCTGTTTCACGCAAACCTGCTGTATCGGTCAAGGTCATTGGCATGCCATTAAGTGTGATCTTTTCATGCAAGACATCACGCGTAGTACCCGCAACATCGGTCACAATTGCACGTTCCACCCCTGCAAGTGCATTCAGTAATGATGATTTACCGGCATTCGGTTTACCTGCAATCACCACCTGTAAACCTTCACGTAACAACTGACCTTGGCGTGCAGATTGTTGAACGGCCGACACAGAGGAAGTCACGTCATCCAACAGATTTAAAATTTTACCATCTGCCAAAAAGTCGATTTCTTCTTCCGGGAAATCAATGGCCGCTTCAACATGCAGACGTAAATGTACCAATTTCTCAAGAACGGTATTGACCTTGGTTGAAAATGCACCTTGCAAAGAACGCACTGCTGAACGGGCAGCTGCTTGGGATGTTGCATCGATTAAATCGGCAATCGCTTCAGCTTGCACCAAATCCATTTTGCCATTTTCAAAGGCACGCATCGAAAACTCACCCGCTTTGGCAGCAATCGCTCCCAACTCAAAGAGTCGCGCTAACAATGCATTTTGAATGACAGGGCCACCATGACCTTGTAACTCCACCACATCCTCACCCGTGAATGAATGTGGATTTGGGAAGCAGATCACTAGACCCTCATCCATAATCTCACCATCTGCATCTAGAAAATGATGAAATGCAGCAAAACGTGCAGGAGGAAGTGGCTTTTGAATCAGTGCTTCAGCAATCGCATATGCCTTTGGACCTGACAGACGAATGACCCCCACGCCACCACGACCTGGCGGTGTAGCAATAGCAGCAATAGTGGTTAAATGTAGTGGGTTCGTCATGTAAATCTTCTCAAAATTAAGGCAATAAAAAATCCGCTTAAGAATACCATCTTAAGCGGATCGATTCAGCTATTCAGAGGACTAGTTCTCTGGATTTGCTTGCTTCAACGCGATTTCTTTATCAATGCTACGTTTGATCAAGGTCTGCTGAAGAATGGTAATACTGTTATTACAGATCCAGTACAACACCAAGCCCGCAGGGAAGAACAACATAAACACAGTGAAAATGATCGGCATAAATTTGAACACTTTCGCTTGCATTGGATCAGCAGGTTGTGGGTTCAACGCTTGTTGAACATACATGGTAATCCCCATTAACAATGGCAGAATAAACCATGGATCCATTGAAGATAAATCTTGAATCCAACCTAACCACGGTGCATGACGAAGTTCAACTGACTCCATCAATACCCAGTACAACGCAAGGAAGATCGGCATTTGCATTAACAAGGGTAAGCAACCTGACAATGGGTTGACTTGCTCACGTTTGTACAGTGCCATCATTTCTTGAGAGAAGCGCATACGGTCTTCACCGAACTCTTCTTTCATACGTTGCATTTCAGGAGCAATCACACGCATCTTCGCCATCGAACGATAGCTTTTTGCAGACAATGGCCAAAGAATTAATTTCACCAAGACCGTCAATAAGATAATTGACCAGCCCCAGTTGTTTACGATGCTATGGAAGAATTGCAGACCCAAGAACAAGAGTTTTGCAATCGGCCATAACCAACCATAATCAACCGTTTGGTTTAAACCTACCGCCAAATCTTTCAATTCAGATTGAATTTTTGGACCCGAATAGAACGTTGCATCAACGGTCATGCTTTTACCAGCAGGCACATTAATGGTTGGAGAAGTAAAGCCAATGATGTTCATGCCATCAGCAGATTTACGAGACTCTAACTTCGCTGTGTATTCTTGTGTACCAAAATGACCAGGAATCCACGCACTCACAAAGTAATGCTGAACCATAGCCACCCAACCGCCTTTGGCGTCGGTATTCAATTTTTCTTCAGAGAAGTTGGCAAATTTTAATTTGTTGTAATGGTCATCCGGTGTACCCCATGCGCCGCCTAAGAATGTACCAAGGGTGAAAATCCCTTGATCAGACTTACCTGGGTCTTCTGAGTTATCACGTTTGATTTGACCAAACATCTGACCTTGCCAGTTTTGTGCACTACGGTTCACCACCTGATAGCTGACATTAACTGGATATTCACCTTTTTTGAAAGTGAAGGTCTTAATAATTTCTACGCCATCAGCAGATTTGAGTACCATCGGAACCGATAAGACTTGTGCACTTTTACCGTCAACAGTCGCATTTTTCGCATCTGCTAAAGTATAGTTCGCCTTCTCAAATTCAAATGTTGGACGTCCAGCACGGTTGCTGTCAGGTCCATTCAAACCAATCAAACCAGACTGTGCCACGTAAGTACGTTTAGCATCATTTTCAAGCATCACAAACGATTCATCGCTGTTTTTGCTCTTGTCATGGTTGAGTAATTCAATACGAACAATATCGCCACCTTTAGGACTAATCCAAAGATGATAAAGGTCAGTTTGTACTGAAATAAGCTGTTGGTTTACAGCAGCAGTAGGTGCAGCTGTGGTGTGTTGTGCAGCAGCAATATTTGCTTGTGGCAAGTCTGAAGAGACCGCTGGTGCTTGGCTATTCGGCAAATCTGCAGATACATCATGCGCCACAACAGCAGCCGGAGTCGACTGAACTGCAGTTTCTGCATGACCATAATCTTTTTGCCAAGCTAAAATAAGCAAATATGCGGTGACGAACATGGCCCCGAGAATTGCAAACCTGGCCCATTGTTGCATATCGATTACCCCAAATGGTTAGAGTGATTTTGGTTCAAAAAACGCTCACGCAAGGGTACATGAACGTGAGTCATTTGAGAATCTATTTGCTGAAATGAAATAAAACGAATTGCTTTCTTGGGAACAGGATCATAACCACTTCCACCCCACGGGTGACAGCGACAGATACGTTTAGTCGCGAGCCACGCACCTCGAATTGAGCCATGCGTATGGATTGCTTCTAGCGAATATTGAGAACAGGTTGGGATGTAACGACAACGAGGTCCAAGGAGCGGACTAATCGCAATTTGATAGAAACGAATCAACCAATGCAATATACGAACCATTGGCCATCTCTAATTTTGAGGAGGGGATATAGCTATTTTATGATGTTTTTTAACGAGACGTTGAAGCTTCTGCCACGCAAACTGTAACTGCTTATGCAATTCGACATTGGGAATCGCTTCAATACCCACTTTAGGCATCACCACAATATCCAATAGGTCTAATTCCTGCTGATGTAAGCGAAAACTTTCACGTGCAATACGTTTTATTCGATTTCTTTCATGCGCACGGCGCACTTTTTTCTTAGCAACAACAATACCTAAACGGCTTTTCGGCTGTTCAGTACATTTTGCTAAAAAAAGGAAATGGGGTTGATGCACTTTAAAAAGCGCACCATCGAATACACTTTTATAATCTGCAGCACAGCGGATTCGTACCTCTGGACTGAAACTATAAAATGTCATACCACCCATTGTGTCGATGAGACTAACCGAATTAAACAGTTAGGCTATGACGACCTTTAGCACGACGACGCGCTAAAACTTGACGACCTGCTTTAGTTGCCATACGAGCGCGGAAACCGTGAACACGTTTACGCTTTAATTCAGATGGTTGAAAAGTACGTTTCATGTCGAAACTCCAAACTTGGTGTTCTATAAAGGTTCGCGATTGTATTGTGCATTGTTTGTGCTGTCAATCAATTACAGAGAATGTTACATAAATTCGACTTTCTAAATGGAAAATACGATTTTGCATTTCAGATTAAAAAATTGATCAAAATAACAGTTAACAACAACATAAGTCATTATTTTATAATGTTAATATAAGATATCCATACCAATATCCACAAAGTTATCCATAGTGTTATGAGCAATTTCTCAATCGGTTTTAAATTTGAATTTAAATTCGTAAATAATTCGTTTATCCACAGATTCTAGTTTTGTTATTATATAAATTCAAATTTATAAATTTAAATTTATTATTATTAGGGAGCTGTTTTTCTGTGGAAATCATAGTTTTAGTTTTTAAAAACAAAATCTTATGATGTGGATAACCCTGTTTTTATAGTTTTATTAATTTGGGGATAACTTTGACTTTTATTTTATCCACAGCTTGTGGAAAAGCTTATCCACATGCTGTTTTTAAATTTAAAAATCGATTGATTTGAATATTTTTACTGATATGGTCAAG
>NZ_CP049917.1 GCF_011578285.1 Acinetobacter lanii
AACGTCAGTGGTTTGACCTGTGATCTGAACCTTTCGTATCAACATCAACCGTGATCGTACCAGGTGTACGGTCTAAGCCACCTTGTTCTGGTGTTGCTGGATCTTGATCAGTATCTGTTTTCAACAAATCATCAGTATCACTAATCACTGTACCGTTACGGTCTTCAGTGGTCGCAACTACTGTTTAATTCACCATCCGCAAACTCAGTAGGTACTTGTGCTGTATAGCTGCCATCTGTATTGACTGTGGTTTCTACAGTCGCTTCAACTGGCGCACATTTTTGTCTTGACCGGTATGGTCAAGGTTACCGTGCTGTTTGGTTCAAATCGTCAGTGTTTGACCTGTGATCTGACCTTTCGTATCAACATCAACCGTGATCGTACCAGGTGTACGGTCTAAGCCACCTTGTTCTGGTGTTGCTGGATCTTGATCAGTATCTGTTTTCAACAAATCATCAGTATCACTAATCACTGTACCGTTACGGTCTTCAGTGGTCGCAACTACTGTTAATTCACCATCCGCAAACTCAGTAGGTACTTGTGCTGTATAGCTGCCATCTGTATTGACTGTGTTTCTACAGTCGCTTCAACTGGCGCACCATTTTTGTCTTGACCGGATGGTCAAGGTTACCGTGCTGTTTGGTTCAACGTCAGTGGTTTTGACCTGTGATCTGACCTTTCGTATCAACATCAACCGTGATCGTACCAGGTGTACGGTCTAAGCCACCTTGTTCTGGTGTTGCTGGATCTTGATCAGTATCTGTTTTCAACAAATCATCAGTATCACTAATCACTGTACCGTTACGGTCTTCAGTGGTCGCAACTACTGTTAATTCACCATCCGCAAACTCAGTAGGTACTTGTGCTGTATAGCTGCCATCTGTATTGACTGTGGTTTCTACAGTCGCTTCAACTGGCGCACCATTTTTGTCTTGACCGGTGATGGTCAAGGTTACCGTGCTGTTTGGTTCAACGTCAGTGGTTTGACCTGTGATCTGACCTTTCGTATCAACATCAACCGTGATCGTACCAGGTGTACGGTCTAAGCCACCTTGTTCTGGTGTTGCTGGATCTTGATCAGTATCTGTTTTCACAAATCATCAGTATCACTAATCACTGTACCGTTACGGTCTTCAGTGGTCGCAACTACTGTTAATTCACCATCCGCAAACTCAGTAGGTACTTGTGCTGTATAGCTGCCATCTGTATTGACTGTGGTTTCTACAGTCGCTTCAACTGGCGCACCATTTTTGTCTTGACCGTGATGGTCAAGGTTACCGTGCTGTTTGGTTCAACGTCAGTGGTTTGACCTGTGATCTGACCTTTCGTATCAACATCAACCGTGATCGTACCAGGTGTACGGTCTAAGCCACCTTGTTCTGGTGTTGCTGGATCTTGATCAGTATCTGTTTTCAACAAATCATCAGTATCACTAATCACTGTACCGTTACGGTCTTCAGTGGTCGCAACTACTGTTAATTCACCATCCGCAAACTCAGTAGGTACTTGTGCTGTATAGCTGCCATCTGTATTGACTGTGGTTTCTACAGTCGCTTCAACTGGCGCACCATTTTTTCTTGACCGGTGATGGTCAAGGTTACCGTGCTGTTTGGTTCAACGTCAGTGGTTTGACCTGTGATCTGACCTTTCGTATCAACATCAACCGTGATCGTACCAGGTGTACGGTCTAAGCCACCTTGTTCTGGTGTTGCTGGATCTTGATCAGTATCTGTTTTCAACAAATCATCAGTATCACTAATCACTGTACCGTTACGGTCTTCAGTGGTCGCAACTACTGTTAATTCACCATCCGCAAACTCAGTAGGTACTTGTGCTGTATAGCTGCCATCTGTATTGACTGTGGTTTCTACAGTCGCTTCAACTGGCGCACCATTTTTGTCTTGACCGGTGATGGTCAAGGTACCGTGCTGTTTGGTTCAACGTCAGTGGTTTGACCTGTGATCTGACCTTTCGTATCAACATCAACCGTGATCGTACCAGTGTACGGTCTAAGCCACCTTGTTCTGGTGTTGCTGGATCTTGATCAGTATCTGTTTTCAACAAATCATCAGTATCACTAATCACTGTACCGTTACGGTCTTCAGTGGTCGCAACTACTGTTAATTCACCATCCGCAAACTCAGTAGGTACTTGTGCTGTATAGCTGCCATCTGTATTGACTGTGGTTTCTACAGTCGCTTCAACTGGCGCACCATTTTTGTCTTGACCGGTGATGGTCAAGGTTACCGTGCTGTTTGGTTCAACGTCAGTGGTTTGACCTGTGATCTGACCTTTCGTATCAACATCAACCGTGATCGTACCAGGTGTACGGTCTAAGCCACCTTGTTCTGGTGTTGCTGGATCTTGATCAGTATCTGTTTTCAACAAATCATCAGTATCACTAATCACTGTACCGTTACGGTCTTCAGTGGTCGCAACTACTGTTAATTCACCATCCGCAAACTCAGTAGGTACTTGTGCTGTATAGCTGCCATCTGTATTGACTGTGGTTTCTACAGTCGCTTCAACTGGCGCACCATTTTTGTCTTGACCGGTGATGGTCAAGGTTACCGTGCTGTTTGGTTCAACGTCAGTGGTTTGACCTGTGATCTGACCTTTCGTATCAACATCAACCGTGATCGTGATCACCAGGTGTACGGTCTAAGCCACCTTGTTCTGGTGTTGCTGGATCTTGATCAGTATCTGTTTTCAACAAATCATCAGTATCACTAATCACTGTACCGTTACGGTCTTCAGTGGTCGCAACTACTGTTAATTCACCATCCGCAAACTCAGTAGGTACTTGTGCTGTATAGCTGCCATCTGTATTGACTGTGGTTTCTACAGTCGCTTCAACTGGCGCACCATTTTTGTCTTGACCGGTGATGGTCAAGGTTACCGTGCTGTTTGGTTCAACGTCAGTGGTTTGACCTGTGATCTGACCTTTCGTATCAACATCAACCGTGATCGTACCAGGTGTACGGTCTAAGCCACCTTGTTCTGGTGTTGCTGGATCTTGATCAGTATCTGTTTTCAACAAATCATCAGTATCACTAATCACTGTACCGTTACGGTCTTCAGTGGTCGCAACTACTGTTAATTCACCATCCGCAAACTCAGTAGGTACTTGTGCTGTATAGCTGCCATCTGTATTGACTGTGGTTTCTACAGTCGCTTCAACTGGCGCACCATTTTTGTCTTGACCGGTGATGGTCAAGGTTACCGTGCTGTTTGGTTCAACGTCAGTGGTTTGACCTGTGATCTGACCTTTCGTACAACATCAACCGTGATCGTACCAGGTGTACGGTCTAAGCCACCTTGTTCTGGTGTTGCTGGATCTTGATCAGTATCTGTTTTCAACAAATCATCAGTATCACTAATCACTGTACCGTTACGGTCTTCAGTGGTCGCAACTACTGTTAATTCACCATCCGCAAACTCAGTAGGTACTTGTGCTGTATAGCTGCCATCTGTATTGACTGTGGTTTCTACAGTCGCTTCAACTGGCGCACCATTTTTGTCTTGACCGGTGATGGTCAAGGTTACCGTGCTGTTTGGTTCAACGTCAGTGGTTTGACCTGTGATCTGACCTTTCGTATCAACATCAACCGTGATCGTACCAGGTGTACGGTCTAAGCCACCTTGTTCTGGTGTTGCTGGATCTTGATCAGTATCTGTTTTCAACAAATCATCAGTATCACTAATCACTGTACCGTTACGGTCTTCAGTGGTCGCAACTACTGTTAATTCACCATCCGCAAACTCAGTAGGTACTTGTGCTGTATAGCTGCCATCTGTATTGACTGTGGTTTCTACAGTCGCTTCAACTGGCGCACCATTTTTGTCTTGACCGGTGATGGTCAAGGTTACCGTGCTGTTTGGTTCAACGTCAGTGGTTTGACCTGTGATCTGACCTTTCGTATCAACATCAACCGTGATCGTACCAGGTGTACGGTCTAAGCCACCTTGTTCTGGTGTTGCTGGATCTTGATCAGTATCTGTTTTCAACAAATCATCAGTATCACTAATCACTGTACCGTTACGGTCTTCAGTGGTCGCAACTACTGTTAATTCACCATCCGCAAACTCAGTAGGTACTTGTGCTGTATAGCTGCCATCTGTATTGACTGTGGTTTCTACAGTCGCTTCAACTGGCGCACCATTTTTGTCTTGACCGGTGATGGTCAAGGTTACCGTGCTGTTTGGTTCAACGTCAGTGGTTTGACCTGTGATCTGACCTTTCGTATCAACATCAACCGTGATCGTACCAGGTGTACGGTCTAAGCCACCTTGTTCTGGTGTTGCTGGATCTTGATCAGTATCTGTTTTCAACAAATCATCAGTATCACTAATCACTGTACCGTTACGGTCTTCAGTGGTCGCAACTACTGTTAATTCACCATCCGCAAACTCAGTAGGTACTTGTGCTGTATAGCTGCCATCTGTATTGACTGTGGTTTCTACAGTCGCTTCAACTGGCGCACCATTTTTGTCTTGACCGGTGATGGTCAAGGTTACCGTGCTGTTTGGTTCAACGTCAGTGGTTTGACCTGTGATCTGACCTTTCGTATCAACATCAACCGTGATCGTACCAGGTGTACGGTCTAAGCCACCTTGTTCTGGTGTTGCTGGATCTTGATCAGTATCTGTTTTCAACAAATCATCAGTATCACTAATCACTGTACCGTTACGGTCTTCAGTGGTCGCAACTACTGTTAATTCACCATCCGCAAACTCAGTAGGTACTTGTGCTGTATAGCTGCCATCTGTATTGACTGTGGTTTCTACAGTCGCTTCAACTGGCGCACCATTTTTGTCTTGACCGGTGATGGTCAAGGTTACCGTGCTGTTTGGTTCAACGTCAGTGGTTTGACCTGTGATCTGACCTTTCGTATCAACATCAACCGTGATCGTACCAGGTGTACGGTCTAAGCCACCTTGTTCTGGTGTTGCTGGATCTTGATCAGTATCTGTTTTCAACAAATCATCAGTATCACTAATCACTGTACCGTTACGGTCTTCAGTGGTCGCAACTACTGTTAATTCACCATCCGCAAACTCAGTAGGTACTTGTGCTGTATAGCTGCCATCTGTATTGACTGTGGTTTCTACAGTCGCTTCAACTGGCGCACCATTTTTGTCTTGACCGGTGATGGTCAAGGTTACCGTGCTGTTTGGTTCAACGTCAGTGGTTTGACCTGTGATCTGACCTTTCGTATCAACATCAACCGTGATCGTACCAGGTGTACGGTCTAAGCCACCTTGTTCTGGTGTTGCTGGATCTTGATCAGTATCTGTTTTCAACAAATCATCAGTATCACTAATCACTGTACCGTTACGGTCTTCAGTGGTCGCAACTACTGTTAATTCACCATCCGCAAACTCAGTAGGTACTTGTGCTGTATAGCTGCCATCTGTATTGACTGTGGTTTCTACAGTCGCTTCAACTGGCGCACCATTTTTGTCTTGACCGGTGATGGTCAAGGTTACCGTGCTGTTTGGTTCAACGTCAGTGGTTTGACCTGTGATCTGACCTTTCGTATCAACATCAACCGTGATCGTACCAGGTGTACGGTCTAAGCCACCTTGTTCTGGTGTTGCTGGATCTTGATCAGTATCTGTTTTCAACAAATCATCAGTATCACTAATCACTGTACCGTTACGGTCTTCAGTGGTCGCAACTACTGTTAATTCACCATCCGCAAACTCAGTAGGTACTTGTGCTGTATAGCTGCCATCTGTATTGACTGTGGTTTCTACAGTCGCTTCAACTGGCGCACCATTTTTGTCTTGACCGGTGATGGTCAAGGTTACCGTGCTGTTTGGTTCAACGTCAGTGGTTTGACCTGTGATCTGACCTTTCGTATCAACATCAACCGTGATCGTACCAGGTGTACGGTCTAAGCCACCTTGTTCTGGTGTTGCTGGATCTTGATCAGTATCTGTTTTCAACAAATCATCAGTATCACTAATCACTGTACCGTTACGGTCTTCAGTGGTCGCAACTACTGTTAATTCACCATCCGCAAACTCAGTAGGTACTTGTGCTGTATAGCTGCCATCTGTATTGACTGTGGTTTCTACAGTCGCTTCAACTGGCGCACCATTTTTGTCTTGACCGGTGATGGTCAAGGTTACCGTGCTGTTTGGTTCAACGTCAGTGGTTTGACCTGTGATCTGACCTTTCGTATCAACATCAACCGTGATCGTACCAGGTGTACGGTCTAAGCCACCTTGTTCTGGTGTTGCTGGATCTTGATCAGTATCTGTTTTCAACAAATCATCAGTATCACTAATCACTGTACCGTTACGGTCTTCAGTGGTCGCAACTACTGTTAATTCACCATCCGCAAACTCAGTAGGTACTTGTGCTGTATAGCTGCCATCTGTATTGACTGTGGTTTCTACAGTCGCTTCAACTGGCGCACCATTTTTGTCTTGACCGGTGATGGTCAAGGTTACCGTGCTGTTTGGTTCAACGTCAGTGGTTTGACCTGTGATCTGACCTTTCGTATCAACATCAACCGTGATCGTACCAGGTGTACGGTCTAAGCCACCTTGTTCTGGTGTTGCTGGATCTTGATCAGTATCTGTTTTCAACAAATCATCAGTATCACTAATCACTGTACCGTTACGGTCTTCAGTGGTCGCAACTACTGTTAATTCACCATCCGCAAACTCAGTAGGTACTTGTGCTGTATAGCTGCCATCTGTATTGACTGTGGTTTCTACAGTCGCTTCAACTGGCGCACCATTTTTGTCTTGACCGGTGATGGTCAAGGTTACCGTGCTGTTTGGTTCAACGTCAGTGGTTTGACCTGTGATCTGACCTTTCGTATCAACATCAACCGTGATCGTACCAGGTGTACGGTCTAAGCCACCTTGTTCTGGTGTTGCTGGATCTTGATCAGTATCTGTTTTCAACAAATCATCAGTATCACTAATCACTGTACCGTTACGGTCTTCAGTGGTCGCAACTACTGTTAATTCACCATCCGCAAACTCAGTAGGTACTTGTGCTGTATAGCTGCCATCTGTATTGACTGTGGTTTCTACAGTCGCTTCAACTGGCGCACCATTTTTGTCTTGACCGGTGATGGTCAAGGTTACCGTGCTGTTTGGTTCAACGTCAGTGGTTTGACCTGTGATCTGACCTTTCGTATCAACATCAACCGTGATCGTACCAGGTGTACGGTCTAAGCCACCTTGTTCTGTGTTGCTGGTGTGATCTTGATCAGTATCTGTTTTCAACAAATCATCAGTATCACTAATCACTGTACCGTTACGGTCTTCAGTGGTCGCAACTACTGTTAATTCACCATCCGCAAACTCAGTAGGTACTTGTGCTGTATAGCTGCCATCTGTATTGACTGTGGTTTCTACAGTCGCTTCAACTGGCGCACCATTTTTGTCTTGACCGGTGATGGTCAAGGTTACCGTGCTGTTTGGTTCAACGTCAGTGGTTTGACCTGTGATCTGACCTTTCGTATCAACATCAACCGTGATCGTACCAGGTGTACGGTCTAAGCCACCTTGTTCTGGTGTTGCTGGATCTTGATCAGTATCTGTTTTCAACAAATCATCAGTATCACTAATCACTGTACCGTTACGGTCTTCAGTGGTCGCAACTACTGTTAATTCACCATCCGCAAACTCAGTAGGTACTTGTGCTGTATAGCTGCCATCTGTATTGACTGTGGTTTCTACAGTCGCTTCAACTGGCGCACCATTTTTGTCTTGACCGGTGATGGTCAAGGTTACCGTGCTGTTTGGTTCAACGTCAGTGGTTTGACCTGTGATCTGACCTTTCGTATCAACATCAACCGTGATCGTACCAGGTGTACGGTCTAAGCCACCTTGTTCTGGTGTTGCTGGATCTTGATCAGTATCTGTTTTCAACAAATCATCAGTATCACTAATCACTGTACCGTTACGGTCTTCAGTGGTCGCAACTACTGTTAATTCACCATCCGCAAACTCAGTAGGTACTTGTGCTGTATAGCTGCCATCTGTATTGACTGTGGTTTCTACAGTCGCTTCAACTGGCGCACCATTTTTGTCTTGACCGGTGATGGTCAAGGTTACCGTGCTGTTTGGTTCAACGTCAGTGGTTTGACCTGTGATCTGACCTTTCGTATCAACATCAACCGTGATCGTACCAGGTGTACGGTCTAAGCCACCTTGTTCTGGTGTTGCTGGATCTTGATCAGTATCTGTTTTCAACAAATCATCAGTATCACTAATCACTGTACCGTTACGGTCTTCAGTGGTCGCAACTACTGTTAATTCACCATCCGCAAACTCAGTAGGTACTTGTGCTGTATAGCTGCCATCTGTATTGACTGTGGTTTCTACAGTCGCTTCAACTGGCGCACCATTTTTGTCTTGACCGGTGATGGTCAAGGTTACCGTGCTGTTTGGTTCAACGTCAGTGGTTTGACCTGTGATCTGACCTTTCGTATCAACATCAACCGTGATCGTACCAGGTGTACGGTCTAAGCCACCTTGTTCTGGTGTTGCTGGATCTTGATCAGTATCTGTTTTCAACAAATCATCAGTATCACTAATCACTGTACCGTTACGGTCTTCAGTGGTCGCAACTACTGTTAATTCACCATCCGCAAACTCAGTAGGTACTTGTGCTGTATAGCTGCCATCTGTATTGACTGTGGTTTCTACAGTCGCTTCAACTGGCGCACCATTTTTGTCTTGACCGGTGATGGTCAAGGTTACCGTGCTGTTTGGTTCAACGTCAGTGGTTTGACCTGTGATCTGACCTTTCGTATCAACATCAACCGTGATCGTACCAGGTGTACGGTCTAAGCCACCTTGTTCTGGTGTTGCTGGATCTTGATCAGTATCTGTTTTCAACAAATCATCAGTATCACTAATCACTGTACCGTTACGGTCTTCAGTGGTCGCAACTACTGTTAATTCACCATCCGCAAACTCAGTAGGTACTTGTGCTGTATAGCTGCCATCTGTATTGACTGTGGTTTCTACAGTCGCTTCAACTGGCGCACCATTTTTGTCTTGACCGGTGATGGTCAAGGTTACCGTGCTGTTTGGTTCAACGTCAGTGGTTTGACCTGTGATCTGACCTTTCGTATCAACATCAACCGTGATCGTACCAGGTGTACGGTCTAAGCCACCTTGTTCTGGTGTTGCTGGATCTTGATCAGTATCTGTTTTCAACAAATCATCAGTATCACTAATCACTGTACCGTTACGGTCTTCAGTGGTCGCAACTACTGTTAATTCACCATCCGCAAACTCAGTAGGTACTTGTGCTGTATAGCTGCCATCTGTATTGACTGTGGTTTCTACAGTCGCTTCAACTGGCGCACCATTTTTGTCTTGACCGGTGATGGTCAAGGTTACCGTGCTGTTTGGTTCAACGTCAGTGGTTTGACCTGTGATCTGACCTTTCGTATCAACATCAACCGTGATCGTACCAGGTGTACGGTCTAAGCCACCTTGTTCTGGTGTTGCTGGATCTTGATCAGTATCTGTTTTCAACAAATCATCAGTATCACTAATCACTGTACCGTTACGGTCTTCAGTGGTCGCAACTACTGTTAATTCACCATCCGCAAACTCAGTAGGTACTTGTGCTGTATAGCTGCCATCTGTATTGACTGTGGTTTCTACAGTCGCTTCAACTGGCGCACCATTTTTGTCTTGACCGGTGATGGTCAAGGTTACCGTGCTGTTTGGTTCAACGTCAGTGGTTTGACCTGTGATCTGACCTTTCGTATCAACATCAACCGTGATCGTACCAGGTGTACGGTCTAAGCCACCTTGTTCTGGTGTTGCTGGATCTTGATCAGTATCTGTTTTCAACAAATCATCAGTATCACTAATCACTGTACCGTTACGGTCTTCAGTGGTCGCAACTACTGTTAATTCACCATCCGCAAACTCAGTAGGTACTTGTGCTGTATAGCTGCCATCTGTATTGACTGTGGTTTCTACAGTCGCTTCAACTGGCGCACCATTTTTGTCTTGACCGGTGATGGTCAAGGTTACCGTGCTGTTTGGTTCAACGTCAGTGGTTTGACCTGTGATCTGACCTTTCGTATCAACATCAACCGTGATCGTACCAGGTGTACGGTCTAAGCCACCTTGTTCTGGTGTTGCTGGATCTTGATCAGTATCTGTTTTCAACAAATCATCAGTATCACTAATCACTGTACCGTTACGGTCTTCAGTGGTCGCAACTACTGTTAATTCACCATCCGCAAACTCAGTAGGTACTTGTGCTGTATAGCTGCCATCTGTATTGACTGTGGTTTCTACAGTCGCTTCAACTGGCGCACCATTTTTGTCTTGACCGGTGATGGTCAAGGTTACCGTGCTGTTTGGTTCAACGTCAGTGGTTTGACCTGTGATCTGACCTTTCGTATCAACATCAACCGTGATCGTACCAGGTGTACGGTCTAAGCCACCTTGTTCTGGTGTTGCTGGATCTTGATCAGTATCTGTTTTCAACAAATCATCAGTATCACTAATCACTGTACCGTTACGGTCTTCAGTGGTCGCAACTACTGTTAATTCACCATCCGCAAACTCAGTAGGTACTTGTGCTGTATAGCTGCCATCTGTATTGACTGTGGTTTCTACAGTCGCTTCAACTGGCGCACCATTTTTGTCTTGACCGGTGATGGTCAAGGTTACCGTGCTGTTTGGTTCAACGTCAGTGGTTTGACCTGTGATCTGACCTTTCGTATCAACATCAACCGTGATCGTACCAGGTGTACGGTCTAAGCCACCTTGTTCTGGTGTTGCTGGATCTTGATCAGTATCTGTTTTCAACAAATCATCAGTATCACTAATCACTGTACCGTTACGGTCTTCAGTGGTCGCAACTACTGTTAATTCACCATCCGCAAACTCAGTAGGTACTTGTGCTGTATAGCTGCCATCTGTATTGACTGTGGTTTCTACAGTCGCTTCAACTGGCGCACCATTTTTGTCTTGACCGGTGATGGTCAAGGTTACCGTGCTGTTTGGTTCAACGTCAGTGGTTTGACCTGTGATCTGACCTTTCGTATCAACATCAACCGTGATCGTACCAGGTGTACGGTCTAAGCCACCTTGTTCTGGTGTTGCTGGATCTTGATCAGTATCTGTTTTCAACAAATCATCAGTATCACTAATCACTGTACCGTTACGGTCTTCAGTGGTCGCAACTACTGTTAATTCACCATCCGCAAACTCAGTAGGTACTTGTGCTGTATAGCTGCCATCTGTATTGACTGTGGTTTCTACAGTCGCTTCAACTGGCGCACCATTTTTGTCTTGACCGGTGATGGTCAAGGTTACCGTGCTGTTTGGTTCAACGTCAGTGGTTTGACCTGTGATCTGACCTTTCGTATCAACATCAACCGTGATCGTACCAGGTGTACGGTCTAAGCCACCTTGTTCTGGTGTTGCTGGATCTTGATCAGTATCTGTTTTCAACAAATCATCAGTATCACTAATCACTGTACCGTTACGGTCTTCAGTGGTCGCAACTACTGTTAATTCACCATCCGCAAACTCAGTAGGTACTTGTGCTGTATAGCTGCCATCTGTATTGACTGTGGTTTCTACAGTCGCTTCAACTGGCGCACCATTTTTGTCTTGACCGGTGATGGTCAAGGTTACCGTGCTGTTTGGTTCAACGTCAGTGGTTTGACCTGTGATCTGACCTTTCGTATCAACATCAACCGTGATCGTACCAGGTGTACGGTCTAAGCCACCTTGTTCTGGTGTTGCTGGATCTTGATCAGTATCTGTTTTCAACAAATCATCAGTATCACTAATCACTGTACCGTTACGGTCTTCAGTGGTCGCAACTACTGTTAATTCACCATCCGCAAACTCAGTAGGTACTTGTGCTGTATAGCTGCCATCTGTATTGACTGTGGTTTCTACAGTCGCTTCAACTGGCGCACCATTTTTGTCTTGACCGGTGATGGTCAAGGTTACCGTGCTGTTTGGTTCAACGTCAGTGGTTTGACCTGTGATCTGACCTTTCGTATCAACATCAACCGTGATCGTACCAGGTGTACGGTCTAAGCCACCTTGTTCTGGTGTTGCTGGATCTTGATCAGTATCTGTTTTCAACAAATCATCAGTATCACTAATCACTGTACCGTTACGGTCTTCAGTGGTCGCAACTACTGTTAATTCACCATCCGCAAACTCAGTAGGTACTTGTGCTGTATAGCTGCCATCTGTATTGACTGTGGTTTCTACAGTCGCTTCAACTGGCGCACCATTTTTGTCTTGACCGGTGATGGTCAAGGTTACCGTGCTGTTTGGTTCAACGTCAGTGGTTTGACCTGTGATCTGACCTTTCGTATCAACATCAACCGTGATCGTACCAGGTGTACGGTCTAAGCCACCTTGTTCTGGTGTTGCTGGATCTTGATCAGTATCTGTTTTCAACAAATCATCAGTATCACTAATCACTGTACCGTTACGGTCTTCAGTGGTCGCAACTACTGTTAATTCACCATCCGCAAACTCAGTAGGTACTTGTGCTGTATAGCTGCCATCTGTATTGACTGTGGTTTCTACAGTCGCTTCAACTGGCGCACCATTTTTGTCTTGACCGGTGATGGTCAAGGTTACCGTGCTGTTTGGTTCAACGTCAGTGGTTTGACCTGTGATCTGACCTTTCGTATCAACATCAACCGTGATCGTACCAGGTGTACGGTCTAAGCCACCTTGTTCTGGTGTTGCTGGATCTTGATCAGTATCTGTTTTCAACAAATCATCAGTATCACTAATCACTGTACCGTTACGGTCTTCAGTGGTCGCAACTACTGTTAATTCACCATCCGCAAACTCAGTAGGTACTTGTGCTGTATAGCTGCCATCTGTATTGACTGTGGTTTCTACAGTCGCTTCAACTGGCGCACCATTTTTGTCTTGACCGGTGATGGTCAAGGTTACCGTGCTGTTTGGTTCAACGTCAGTGGTTTGACCTGTGATCTGACCTTTCGTATCAACATCAACCGTGATCGTACCAGGTGTACGGTCTAAGCCACCTTGTTCTGGTGTTGCTGGATCTTGATCAGTATCTGTTTTCAACAAATCATCAGTATCACTAATCACTGTACCGTTACGGTCTTCAGTGGTCGCAACTACTGTTAATTCACCATCCGCAAACTCAGTAGGTACTTGTGCTGTATAGCTGCCATCTGTATTGACTGTGGTTTCTACAGTCGCTTCAACTGGCGCACCATTTTTGTCTTGACCGGTGATGGTCAAGGTTACCGTGCTGTTTGGTTCAACGTCAGTGGTTTGACCTGTGATCTGACCTTTCGTATCAACATCAACCGTGATCGTACCAGGTGTACGGTCTAAGCCACCTTGTTCTGGTGTTGCTGGATCTTGATCAGTATCTGTTTTCAACAAATCATCAGTATCACTAATCACTGTACCGTTACGGTCTTCAGTGGTCGCAACTACTGTTAATTCACCATCCGCAAACTCAGTAGGTACTTGTGCTGTATAGCTGCCATCTGTATTGACTGTGGTTTCTACAGTCGCTTCAACTGGCGCACCATTTTTGTCTTGACCGGTGATGGTCAAGGTTACCGTGCTGTTTGGTTCAACGTCAGTGGTTTGACCTGTGATCTGACCTTTCGTATCATCAACCGTGATCGTACGTACAGTGTACGGTCTAAGCCACCTTGTTCTGGTGTTGCTGGATCTTGATCAGTATCTGTTTTCAACAAATCATCAGTATCACTAATCACTGTACCGTTACGGTCTTCAGTGGTCGCAACTACTGTTAATTCACCATCCGCAAACTCAGTAGGTACTTGTGCTGTATAGCTGCCATCTGTATTGACTGTGGTTTCTACAGTCGCTTCAACTGGCGCACCATTTTTGTCTTGACCGGTGATGGTCAAGGTTACCGTGCTGTTTGGTTCAACGTCAGTGGTTTGACCTGTGATCTGACCTTTCGTATCAACATCAACCGTGATCGTACCAGGTGTACGGTCTAAGCCACCTTGTTCTGGTGTTGCTGGATCTTGATCAGTATCTGTTTTCAACAAATCATCAGTATCACTAATCACTGTACCGTTACGGTCTTCAGTGGTCGCAACTACTGTTAATTCACCATCCGCAAACTCAGTAGGTACTTGTGCTGTATAGCTGCCATCTGTATTGACTGTGGTTTCTACAGTCGCTTCAACTGGCGCACCATTTTTGTCTTGACCGGTGATGGTCAAGGTTACCGTGCTGTTTGGTTCAACGTCAGTGGTTTGACCTGTGATCTGACCTTTCGTATCAACATCAACCGTGATCGTACCAGGTGTACGGTCTAAGCCACCTTGTTCTGGTGTTGCTGGATCTTGATCAGTATCTGTTTTCAACAAATCATCAGTATCACTAATCACTGTACCGTTACGGTCTTCAGTGGTCGCAACTACTGTTAATTCACCATCCGCAAACTCAGTAGGTACTTGTGCTGTATAGCTGCCATCTGTATTGACTGTGGTTTCTACAGTCGCTTCAACTGGCGCACCATTTTTGTCTTGACCGGTGATGGTCAAGGTTACCGTGCTGTTTGGTTCAACGTCAGTGGTTTGACCTGTGATCTGACCTTTCGTATCAACATCAACCGTGATCGTACCAGGTGTACGGTCTAAGCCACCTTGTTCTGGTGTTGCTGGATCTTGATCAGTATCTGTTTTCAACAAATCATCAGTATCACTAATCACTGTACCGTTACGGTCTTCAGTGGTCGCAACTACTGTTAATTCACCATCCGCAAACTCAGTAGGTACTTGTGCTGTATAGCTGCCATCTGTATTGACTGTGGTTTCTACAGTCGCTTCAACTGGCGCACCATTTTTGTCTTGACCGGTGATGGTCAAGGTTACCGTGCTGTTTGGTTCAACGTCAGTGGTTTGACCTGTGATCTGACCTTTCGTATCAACATCAACCGTGATCGTACCAGGTGTACGGTCTAAGCCACCTTGTTCTGGTGTTGCTGGATCTTGATCAGTATCTGTTTTCAACAAATCATCAGTATCACTAATCACTGTACCGTTACGGTCTTCAGTGGTCGCAACTACTGTTAATTCACCATCCGCAAACTCAGTAGGTACTTGTGCTGTATAGCTGCCATCTGTATTGACTGTGGTTTCTACAGTCGCTTCAACTGGCGCACCATTTTTGTCTTGACCGGTGATGGTCAAGGTTACCGTGCTGTTTGGTTCAACGTCAGTGGTTTGACCTGTGATCTGACCTTTCGTATCAACATCAACCGTGATCGTACCAGGTGTACGGTCTAAGCCACCTTGTTCTGGTGTTGCTGGATCTTGATCAGTATCTGTTTTCAACAAATCATCAGTATCACTAATCACTGTACCGTTACGGTCTTCAGTGGTCGCAACTACTGTTAATTCACCATCCGCAAACTCAGTAGGTACTTGTGCTGTATAGCTGCCATCTGTATTGACTGTGGTTTCTACAGTCGCTTCAACTGGCGCACCATTTTTGTCTTGACCGGTGATGGTCAAGGTTACCGTGCTGTTTGGTTCAACGTCAGTGGTTTGACCTGTGATCTGACCTTTCGTATCAACATCAACCGTGATCGTACCAGGTGTACGGTCTAAGCCACCTTGTTCTGGTGTTGCTGGATCTTGATCAGTATCTGTTTTCAACAAATCATCAGTATCACTAATCACTGTACCGTTACGGTCTTCAGTGGTCGCAACTACTGTTAATTCACCATCCGCAAACTCAGTAGGTACTTGTGCTGTATAGCTGCCATCTGTATTGACTGTGGTTTCTACAGTCGCTTCAACTGGCGCACCATTTTTGTCTTGACCGGTGATGGTCAAGGTTACCGTGCTGTTTGGTTCAACGTCAGTGGTTTGACCTGTGATCTGACCTTTCGTATCAACATCAACCGTGATCGTAACCAGGTGTACGGTCTAAGCCACCTTGTTGTGTGTTGCTGGATCTTGATCAGTATCTGTTTTCAACAAATCAGTATCACTAATCACTGTACCGTTACGGTCTTCAGTGGTCGCAACTCTGTTAAATTCACCATCCGCAAACTCAGTAGGTACTTGTGCTGTATAGCTGCCATCTGTATTGACTGTGGTTTCTACAGTCGCTTCAACTGGCGCACCATTTTTGTCTTGACCGGTGATGGTCAAGGTTACCGTGCTGTTTGGTTCAACGTCAGTGGTTTGACCTGTGATCTGACCTTTCGTATCAACATCAACCGTGATCGTACCAGGTGTACGGTCTAAGCCACCTTGTTTGGTGTTGCTGGATCTTGATCAGTATCTGTTTTCAACAAATCATCAGTATCACTAATCACTGTACCGTTACGGTCTTCAGTGGTCGCAACTACTGTTAATTCACCATCCGCAAAACTCAGTAGGTACTTGTGCTGTATAGCTGCCATCTGTATTGACTGTGGTTTCTACAGTCGCTTCAACTGGCGCACCATTTTTGTCTTGACCGGTGATGGTCAAGGTTACCGTGCTGTTTGGTTCAACGTCAGTGGTTTGACCTGTGATCTGACCTTTCGTATCAACATCAACCGTGATCGTACCAGGTGTACGGTCTAAGCCACCTTGTTCTGGTGTTGCTGGATCTTGATCAGTATCTGTTTTCAACAAATCATCAGTATCACTAATCACTGTACCGTTACGGTCTTCAGTGGTCGCAACTACTGTTAATTCACCATCCGCAAACTCAGTAGGTACTTGTGCTGTATAGCTGCCATCTGTATTGACTGTGGTTTCTACAGTCGCTTCAACTGGCGCACCATTTTTGTCTTGACCGGTGATGGTCAAGGTTACCGTGCTGTTTGGTTCAACGTCAGTGGTTTGACCTGTGATCTGACCTTTCGTATCAACATCAACCGTGATCGTACCAGGTGTACGGTCTAAGCCACCTTGTTCTGGTGTTGCTGGATCTTGATCAGTATCTGTTTTCAACAAATCATCAGTATCACTAATCACTGTACCGTTACGGTCTTCAGTGGTCGCAACTACTGTTAATTCACCATCCGCAAACTCAGTAGGTACTTGTGCTGTATAGCTGCCATCTGTATTGACTGTGGTTTCTACAGTCGCTTCAACTGGCGCACCATTTTTGTCTTGACCGGTGATGGTCAAGGTTACCGTGCTGTTTGGTTCAACGTCAGTGGTTTGACCTGTGATCTGACCTTTCGTATCAACAACATCAACCGTGATCGTACCAGGTGTACGGTCTAAGCCACCTTGTTCTGGTGTTGCTGGATCTTGATCAGTATCTGTTTTCAACAAATCATCAGTATCACTAATCACTGTACCGTTACGGTCTTCAGTGGTCGCAACTACTGTTAATTCACCATCCGCAAACTCAGTAGGTACTTGTGCTGTATAGCTGCCATCTGTATTGACTGTGGTTTCTACAGTCGCTTCAACTGGCGCACCATTTTTGTCTTGACCGGTGATGGTCAAGGTTACCGTGCTGTTTGGTTCAACGTCAGTGGTTTGACTGTGCTGATCTGACCTTTCGTATCAACATCAACCGTGATCGTACCAGGTGTACGGTCTAAGCCACCTTGTTCTGGTGTTGCTGGATCTTGATCAGTATCTGTTTTCAACAAATCATCAGTATCACTAATCACTGTACCGTTACGGTCTTCAGTGGTCGCAACTACTGTTAATTCACCATCCGCAAACTCAGTAGGTACTTGTGCTGTATAGCTGCCATCTGTATTGACTGTGGTTTCTACAGTCGCTTCAACTGGCGCACCATTTTTGTCTTGACCGGTGATGGTCAAGGTTACCGTGCTGTTTGGTTCAACGTCAGTGGTTTGACCTGTGATCTGACCTTTCGTATCAACATCAACCGTGATCGTACCAGGTGTACGGTCTAAGCCACCTTGTTCTGGTGTTGCTGGATCTTGATCAGTATCTGTTTTCAACAAATCATCAGTATCACTAATCACTGTACCGTTACGGTCTTCAGTGGTCGCAACTACTGTTAATTCACCATCCGCAAACTCAGTAGGTACTTGTGCTGTATAGCTGCCATCTGTATTGACTGTGGTTTCTACAGTCGCTTCAACTGGCGCACCATTTTTGTCTTGACCGGTGATGGTCAAGGTTACCGTGCTGTTTGGTTCAACGTCAGTGGTTTGACCTGTGATCTGACCTTTCGTATCAACATCAACCGTGATCGTACCAGGTGTACGGTCTAAGCCACCTTGTTCTGGTGTTGCTGGATCTTGATCAGTATCTGTTTTCAACAAATCATCAGTATCACTAATCACTGTACCGTTACGGTCTTCAGTGGTCGCAACTACTGTTAATTCACCATCCGCAAACTCAGTAGGTACTTGTGCTGTATAGCTGCCATCTGTATTGACTGTGGTTTCTACAGTCGCTTCAACTGGCGCACCATTTTTGTCTTGACCGGTGATGGTCAAGGTTACCGTGCTGTTTGGTTCAACGTCAGTGGTTTGACCTGTGATCTGACCTTTCGTATCAACATCAACCGTGATCGTACCAGGTGTACGGTCTAAGCCACCTTGTTCTGGTGTTGCTGGATCTTGATCAGTATCTGTTTTCAACAAATCATCAGTATCACTAATCACTGTACCGTTACGGTCTTCAGTGGTCGCAACTACTGTTAATTCACCATCCGCAAACTCAGTAGGTACTTGTGCTGTATAGCTGCCATCTGTATTGACTGTGGTTTCTACAGTCGCTTCAACTGGCGCACCATTTTTGTCTTGACCGGTGATGGTCAAGGTTACCGTGCTGTTTGGTTCAACGTCAGTGGTTTGACCTGTGATCTGACCTTTCGTATCAACATCAACCGTGATCGTACCAGGTGTACGGTCTAAGCCACCTTGTTCTGGTGTTGCTGGATCTTGATCAGTATCTGTTTTCAACAAATCATCAGTATCACTAATCACTGTACCGTTACGGTCTTCAGTGGTCGCAACTACTGTTAATTCACCATCCGCAAACTCAGTAGGTACTTGTGCTGTATAGCTGCCATCTGTATTGACTGTGGTTTCTACAGTCGCTTCAACTGGCGCACCATTTTTGTCTTGACCGGTGATGGTCAAGGTTACCGTGCTGTTTGGTTCAACGTCAGTGGTTTGACCTGTGATCTGACCTTTCGTATCAACATCAACCGTGATCGTACCAGGTGTACGGTCTAAGCCACCTTGTTCTGGTGTTGCTGGATCTTGATCAGTATCTGTTTTCAACAAATCATCAGTATCACTAATCACTGTACCGTTACGGTCTTCAGTGGTCGCAACTACTGTTAATTCACCATCCGCAAACTCAGTAGGTACTTGTGCTGTATAGCTGCCATCTGTATTGACTGTGGTTTCTACAGTCGCTTCAACTGGCGCACCATTTTTGTCTTGACCGGTGATGGTCAAGGTTACCGTGCTGTTTGGTTCAACGTCAGTGGTTTGACCTGTGATCTGACCTTTCGTATCAACATCAACCGTGATCGTACCAGGTGTACGGTCTAAGCCACCTTGTTCTGGTGTTGCTGGATCTTGATCAGTATCTGTTTTCAACAAATCATCAGTATCACTAATCACTGTACCGTTACGGTCTTCAGTGGTCGCAACTACTGTTAATTCACCATCCGCAAACTCAGTAGGTACTTGTGCTGTATAGCTGCCATCTGTATTGACTGTGGTTTCTACAGTCGCTTCAACTGGCGCACCATTTTTGTCTTGACCGGTGATGGTCAAGGTTACCGTGCTGTTTGGTTCAACGTCAGTGGTTTGACCTGTGATCTGACCTTTCGTATCAACATCAACCGTGATCGTACCAGGTGTACGGTCTAAGCCACCTTGTTCTGGTGTTGCTGGATCTTGATCAGTATCTGTTTTCAACAAATCATCAGTATCACTAATCACTGTACCGTTACGGTCTTCAGTGGTCGCAACTACTGTTAATTCACCATCCGCAAACTCAGTAGGTACTTGTGCTGTATAGCTGCCATCTGTATTGACTGTGGTTTCTACAGTCGCTTCAACTGGCGCACCATTTTTGTCTTGACCGGTGATGGTCAAGGTTACCGTGCTGTTTGGTTCAACGTCAGTGGTTTGACCTGTGATCTGACCTTTCGTATCAACATCAACCGTGATCGTACCAGGTGTACGGTCTAAGCCACCTTGTTCTGGTGTTGCTGGATCTTGATCAGTATCTGTTTTCAACAAATCATCAGTATCACTAATCACTGTACCGTTACGGTCTTCAGTGGTCGCAACTACTGTTAATTCACCATCCGCAAACTCAGTAGGTACTTGTGCTGTATAGCTGCCATCTGTATTGACTGTGGTTTCTACAGTCGCTTCAACTGGCGCACCATTTTTGTCTTGACCGGTGATGGTCAAGGTTACCGTGCTGTTTGGTTCA